>CAJWGQ010000194.1 GCA_913041025.1 uncultured Gammaproteobacteria bacterium
GCGCTCGAGATTGATGCAGTTTGAAGAGCCGACAAGCCTCCGGCTAACAAAAGGATTGACGCCACAACGCCCTGGGATAGAGCCCAAAAAACGCGCCTCCAAACAGGCGCCCTCTCGTTTCCTCCCGAAGTAATAATGTCGATTACCAGCGATCCAGAGTCCGAGGAGGTAACAAAAAATATTACGATTAGGATGACAGCAATAAACGACACGGCGCTTGTCCAGGGCAAGTGTTGAAGGAGAACGAAGAGTGCAGTAGGCATTTCATTTACGACGGCCTCGGAGATTCCTGCCCCTGTACCGGTGAGCTCGAGAAAAAGCGCGGAGTTCCCGAAGACACTTAGCCAAATGAAAGTGAACCCGACTGGCAACAGCAAAACACCAACAACAAACTCTCGGATCGTCCGTCCCCGAGATACTCTTGCTATAAACATCCCTACAAAAGGTGACCATGAAATCCACCAAGCCCAGTAAAACAGGGTCCATCCCCCCATCCACTCTGTCGACTCGTAGGCGTACATGTGAAAGCTAAGAGAGACCATGTTGCTCAGATAGTTACCCAAGTTTTGAACAAAGCTGTTTAGAAGGAGCACAGTTGGTCCCGCAAAAAGGAGAAACAGCAAAAGCAAGACCGCAAGGAGAGCATTTATTTGGCTTAACCGTTTAATCCCTGAGTCAAGGCCAGCTACTACAGACATTGTCGCTATAAGAGTAATCAACCCAATCAACAACACTTGATTAAACCCTGAGACCTCCAGACCAAAGAGATAATTGAGACCGGCATTTACTTGCAAAACCCCAAGACCAAGCGAAGTCGCAATGCCGAACATCGTTCCCAGAACCGCCAACACATTTACGGTGTTACCGATTCCGCCGTAAATTTTATCTCCGATAAGAGGATAAAGGGCAGAACTTATCGTCAGAGGTAAACCTCTGCGAAAGGCAAAATAAGCAAGCGCGAGGCCTACTAATATGTATGTTCCCCAAGCCTGCAAACCCCAATGAAAATAGGTAATTAGCATGGCTTTTTCAGCTGCTTCCACAGTGCCTCCCTCCCCGACAGGCGGCTTTGCAAAATGAGTGATCGGCTCTGCGACGCCGAAAAACATGAGGCCAACCCCTATCCCTGCACTGAAGAGCATCGCGGTCCAAGTAAAGTAGGAATAATCTGGTTCTGAATCGTCGGGGCCAAGTCGAATAGAGCCATAACGACTGAACGCCATGTAAAGAATGAACAAAAAAAACAGGGCAACGACGCCCATATAAAACCATCCAAAATTTTCGACTAGGAATTTTTGAATCGAAAGAAAGGAAGCCGACGCATGTTCGTTAAAAACGGAGCCGTAGATACTGAAGCAGATAATTAACAACGCAGAGATAAGAAAGACTGGTCTATTCATGCTTGTACCTGGGGCCTCCAAATCATCCATTGTTCGTTCCTGCGCCTAAAAGTTTAAGAATTCGCACTAAGTGCTTTTTTAAGGGGCTCCAGATATGTGGAATATGGCTCCCATTGTGATTGTCCATCCCTGTTCACTGGCCTCCGGACTTGCTCCGAGCTTGGGGTTCTTACATTTCTCTCTGTTTCGTTGAAATTTAAGCAGGCTTCTTCGAAGGGCAAAGCACAAAAATCCAACATTCTCCTAACTTGTGTCTCTAAATCGTCAATCACGTCTTCATTGGTAACTCTTAAGACGAATCCAGGCAGGACATCGTCCCAATGACTCATGAGTTTCAAGTAATCGGTATAATATTGTCCCACGTCTGCTAAATCGTAAGTAAATTCCTGGCCTTCCGCGAACAATTGCTTAAAACCACTAAAGCAGCAATCCATGGGGTTTCTTCGTGCGTCGATTACCTTTGCGTTAGGAAGGATTAGCTTAATTAAGCCTATGTGTCGGAAATTGTTGGGCATTTTATCGATAAAAAAGGGAGCGCCCTGGCGGTGAATTTGAGTGTCTTTTATAAAACGGTTCCCAAACTCAGCCGCTTGAGTATGGCTGATTTTCTTAAGCACTGCCGGATATCCCGCGACCCCGTCAGAGGTTTCTAGTCGCCTCAACCTCTGGGACAGAGAGAGTATATTTGGCAGTTCCATCGTCCCATCAATCTGACTATGGCTTGACAAGATCTGCTCGACAAGCGTTGAGCCGGCTCTGGGTAATCCCAGTATAAAAATTGGGTCTGGGGCTTTGCACCCAAAACCCGAGCGCTCAATAAAAAACTCACGAGTACAGGTTGTTTCTTGAGCATTGAGTTCGGAAGACATTTTTGCAGCCGAATACCGACTCTTAGTCTTCTTCAGGCTGTTTCCAGATTTATAATAGCCAAACGAATCAGCGTAATTTTTGTTGTCTTCATGCGCCTTCCCCAGAGCGAAATTAACATATACTCGGTCCATATAAGACAAATCTGGCTGGTCAAGGAGCGAGGTCATTGCAGACATTTCTTTTTCAGAGAATCTGTAAGTTTTCAGGTTTGCCAGGGAATAAAAGGCCTCACCACACTGAGGAAAAGCCTCAATTGCCTTGCGATAAGAAGTGATCGCTTCATCCAAACTCCCTTGTGTTTTTAGGGCGTGCCCCCTAGAAATCAAAGTCACAGGGTCGCGAGGAAGTTGTCTAAGTATCTCGTCAAACCGGGTCAGCGCCTCATCAAAGTCTCCGGTCTGCATGCACTCAATTGCGTAAACCGATTTAAATCTTAAGCTGTTGGGATCTCTGTCTAACAGTGTTTTTGCTTGCTGAAGTGCTTTCTCATAGTTTTGTCTCTTCCTCAGCACCCTTATGAAATCAATCCTGGCGTCCTTATGCGTTGGATCGGCCTCTACGACGGTTTCCAAGAGGTACTCTGCGTCTTCTAGCACCCCAAACTTGAGACCAATCTCAGCAAGCAGGCGCATCCCCTCTAAGTTTCGAGGATTTTTGCGCATGAATTGCCGACATAATTGTTCGGCCTTAAGAATCTTTTCTTGTGCCAGCAGATCGACCACTGCGACAAGCGGCTTGGGGAGAGAGATCAAGTGATCTAGCTGCTCTCTGACTTTACGATAACGCTGTGGTTGTTTTTCTTCGTCTAAGAGCTCTAGTTGGGACTTGAAGCTCGCTTCTAGGGCCGGATTATATTGCGTTGCCCGTTCGAAGGCTGTAATCGCTTTTTGGGTCTCACCCAAAGAGCGGTAGACATGGCCTTCTTCTTGGTAGGCTCGTCCATTTTCTGGCGAAAGCGCTTTTAGATCTCTCAAAACGCCAAGTGCAAGCTCGTGCTCTTCGAGATAGCGATGACAGACAGCTTTCATGTAAAACAACTCTGGCGATGAGGAGCTTTGCTCCTCAGCCAAATTAGTCATTTCCAGAGCTTCTTTGAATTGTCCAGCCTTGATCGTTTGCTGGATCTTTTCAATCGCTCCTAAAGCCTCTGCCACCGCTCTTTCCCGTAATCGTTGCTACCGAGCCAGCGAAATCAAATAAAAAACAAAATACTCTTATTTTTTATCTAGAAATCGTATGACAACCGCAAACCCATTGTCAGAGGTCGGGTGTAAGTTACCCGGTTTCTGTCGTATATGAACGAGTTGGCAATGCTTGCTTTTTCGTTCGTCAAGTTTTCGGCGTAGAACTCTACCAGCCACTGGTCTTTTGCGACCCCAGCAGTGAACCCAAGCAACAACCAATCATCGATTTGCGCGCGATTTATGGTGATGATGTCACTAAATGCCTCATCTGAATAGGTCAGGTGCGGCATTACGTGGACCGTTGAACCTGAGTCAGTGTTCCATTCGTACCTTGCTTTGACGCTAAACTGAAACTGAGGGGCATAAGCGAGTTCATCTCCAAGCACAACGTCATTAGTCGGTGTGATAACTTTCGTGATCTCGGAGTCTATGAAGGAAAAAGCACCAATGATACTTAGTCCATCCTTAGACGCAGGCTGCCAGATAAAGTCGCCTTCCAATCCTTTGACCTCTGCATCGGCCGCGTTATCAGAGAAGAACAAATTTACGATGCTCGCATCAAAAATACCTGTTTGTAGCCTTTCTATTTCAGAGAAGAAAAGAGACGCGTTGAACCGCAAAGTATTGTCAAGCAAATCTGTTTTTAACCCGACTTCATAATTGGTGAGATCGTCGGTATCTAACGAGAAAGGAACGGTGAAAGTCCCAGCAGGATTGGTTGCTCCCCCAGGCCTGTTAAGCAAGCCTGGCCTGAATCCCTCAGAATACGTGAAATAGTAAAGAGAGGAATCTGTTGGCGTCCAGTTAAGAGTTAGCTTAGCTATAGTGCCATCAGCAGAGGCAGTATCGGGGTTAGGCGCGCTGAAGAGCGTATCCAAATTATTGCCCGCATTATTATCTTGGGTCGCTCCAAAGTTACCGAACGAGCCCGCAGCGCTTCCCTGAAGATCAACCTCGACGTCGTACCAACGAGCGCCCGCAATAATTGAGAAGGTATCGCTTACATTAAAGGTTACCTCGCCAAAAACGCCTTTTTGTTCGTCACTTCTCAGAATGTCGTTCCTAAATATAACCCCGGCTGGCCACTGCCCAGGATCCTTAACATTGGCTCCTTGCGCCGAGAAGTTAGGTCCAAAGCCTGGTGTTCCGTTGAACGATATTGCTTGAGCGGAGCTCGGATAAGTAAAATCATTCAGCTCTCTAAGTTCAAGATCGCTGTAAAAAAGACCGAAGGTGGCGCTAACCCTTTTATCTACATCTGTCGCAAACCTAAGTTCGTGAGTGCTGATCTCGGTCTCAGTCAGGCTATCCACATATAAAGCAGGTGAGTTACAGGTTCCTGCTGGCGCCCCAGAAGGATAGGTTACGCTCCCGTCACAAACATAATACGGGAGGTAATCCCCGACAAACATGTAGTCGGTGTAGTCGACTATCTGATCAGTTTCCCTATCGGTGTAAGCGCCGGTATAGATTACGTCTAGCCCTCCAATTCTTCCCTCAACAGTCCAGTTCGTATTGTGAAGGGTTTCATCCA
>CAJWGQ010000195.1 GCA_913041025.1 uncultured Gammaproteobacteria bacterium
AATTTAGAAGAGCTTGGGATGAGTTCTTCAAAGAGTGGGACATCGTCGTCTGCCCACAGTCCACGGCGCCGGCCATCAAACACGACCATAGGCCCTGGGCAGAGCGGTCAATGATTGTCGATGGCGAAGAGAGACCCTATGGAGAACACATTTTCTGGGCTGGATTACCTAACAACACTTATCTACCAAGCACTTGCTTTCCAACTGGACTCTCCAAGGAAGGTCTTCCTATTGGAATTCAGGCTTTTAGTCCTTCTTACAGGGACTACCGTACCATCGAATTCGCAAGACTTATCACGCAAGAAATGGGCGGATTCGAAGCGCCAGACTGGCTGACTTCGTAAAAAGAAGTTGAATTTAAAAGGGAACTTAACTTTCACGAAATCGTTTCGTAAAAGACCACCTGTAGCGCAGCACCATTATAGCGTGCGCGGCGCTACTCGTTGGTGCAAAAACCCCGTTAATTTCACCCAAAAGTTAGAGCATTGGGCAAGAGACTTTGAGATGCATTCCTCTAGGTCTCTTACCGATGGCTCTGCAATTAGTGTTATTGGCATTTAACGCGCATTAGCGAGACGAATAAAAACGTCGCTACTACTAACAAAAATTTTTCTTCCTACTGTTGGCATTAGAATTGCTGTTAAAAAGATAATTTCCGATTTCTAGATATTTATGTACGTTATACCGAATAAACAAACCACTCGATTGAGTGCCGCCCACATCTTCCCGGTCAAAGCTATAGTGACTCTGTTGGTTATCCTGATATACCTCTCTTGCGCTCAACAGATTAGCGCCAAGGAAAAAAAATCCGTTCCTATTTCAAGTCCGATTCCAGTAAAAGCCGTCATTGTAACCATGTTCGAAATAGGCCAAGACGAGGGAGACAAACCCGGCGAATTCCAATTCTGGAAGGAACGCAGAAACCTAGATACCGAATTTTCATTCCCCCACTCGCACCACAACCTATTTTACAATCCTGATTCTCAAATCTTAGGCATGGTGACGGGAATAGGAACTGCTAAATCAACTTCTGCTGTGATGGCGCTGGGTCTAGACGAAAGGTTTGACCTGAGCCACGCCTATTGGCTTATAGCAGGCATCGCGGGAATTGATCCTGAGGATGCTTCGATCGGCTCAGTTGCTTGGTCTTCATACTTGGTTGATGGTGACCTGGGTTACCAAATAGATAGCAGGGAAATCCCTAACGACTGGACGACCGGTTTCTTTGCTTTTAACTCCAAACGTCCATTCGACTCTAATAAACCTGAGCCTGACGGGGAATTATTTATTGCGAATCCAACGCTTAGAGATTGGGCTTTCAATCTTACAAAAGATGCCAAACTCTCAGATAACGAGAATTTAAAATCGGCTCGCTCTGTCTATACCGAGCATCCTAACGCTCAAAAGCCACCATTCGTTTTACGTGGAGGACATATTGCTGCAATGACATTCTGGCACGGCGCTATATCCAACAAATGGGCGAATGAATTGGTACATTATTGGTCGGACGGCAAAACTGATTTCGTTACCTCAGCCATGGAAGACACGGGTACTTACCTAGCAGCCACCTACCTTGATAACATAGAAAAAGCAGACAAAGACCGATTCCTTTTCCTGAGAGGCGGTAGTAATTTCACGATGCCCCCGCCGGGTATAACACCGGTCGATTATTTACTCAAAGAAAACGAGGGCTACACAGCAATGGAAGATTCATTAGAGTCGATCTACCTAGTAGGCTCTATTGTAATAGACGAGCTCTTAAACAACTGGGACAAGTATGGAAAACAGTTGCCAAAATAAATCAAAATATTTTTGCCCCTAAATTCACAAACCATCCGTCAGGCATAGGCACTAAAATATAGTTGAAAGCCCAGGATGAACCCCCGACTCTGAAATAAGTTTGTTTTTTGAACAAACCTCCTTTGAATTCATAATCAATTCAATGCGACTTTAAATTAAGTGAGATTGTTACATCAGGTAAACTATAGAAATGACGTTTCAAACCAGAGCCACGAAAAGAATTTGGATAAAAGAACCACTCGCAATTTATGCAACAGAGGAAGCGAGTGGTGGGTTAGTAATTGAAGACGAAAAAATCACAGAACTGGTAAGCGAAGGTCAAAAACCCTCCAAGGAAGTGGACCAGGTATTTGATGCCTCTAATTTAGTGGTGTTACCAGGACTTATAAACACGCACCACCACTTTTATCAGAACTTATCGAGATCCTTCCCTAATGCCCTGAATCAACCACTATTTGCATGGCTGGAAAATTTATACCCGCTGTGGGCAAAATTAAGTATCGCGGACGTTTCAATTTCGACTCGCTTAGCCCTGTCCGAACTCCTCTTATCGGGCTGCACAACTACCGTCGATCATCATTATTTGTTTTCTCACGAGTTACAAAATGCGATAGATGTACAAGTTTCTGAAGCATCCGACCTAGGCATGCGAGCAGTCCTTTGCCGGGGATCAATGTCTTTGGGTGTTGACGAAGGAGGCCTTCCTCCAGCTTCGGTGGTACAGGATGAAAAAATCATCTTGGCAGACAGTGAACGTCTGATAAAGGCCCATCACGACAGCAGTGAAGGCTCGATGCTCCAGATCGCTTTGGCACCGTGCTCTCCTTTTTCGGTGACTCGTCAGTTAATGGAAGCCACTTCTGAGATGGCCTCGACTCACAACGTTAAAATTCATACCCATTTGGGAGAAACGGAAGATGAAACCAGATTCTGCCTCGATCACTACGGAATGAGGCCGCTAGATTATCTTGAAGATATGAATATGCTCAACAATGACATCTGGTTAGCTCATGGGATTCACTTCGATACGAACGAAATAGCTCGCTTAGGAAATGCAAAAGTAGGAGTGTCCCACTGCCCTTCTTCCAACATGATTTTGTCCTCTGGAATTTGCCCAGTATTTGAGCTTGAAGAGGCGGGAGTCAATGTTGGAGTAGGCGTCGACGGTTCATCTTCAAACGATAGTTCAAATATGATTCAAGAATTGCGCGAAGCGTTGCTACTCCAACGGCTGAAAAGCGGCGCGTCTAAAATCTCTCACCTCGATGCAATACGCTGGGGGACTAGCGGTTCTGCTGCCTGTATAGGACGAAGCGATATCGGAGAATTATCGGTGGGAAAACAAGCCGACATCGCAATGTTTAGTCTAAAAGAACCTCGTTTCAGTGGATTTAGCGATGCTCTCGCAAGCTTGATTTTATCTGGCGCACACAAAGCAGATTTTGTCTTGGTCGCCGGAAATTGGGTTGTTGAGAACGGTGAGCTCACAGGAATGGATCTAGAAAAACTGCTCGCCGATCATCAGCAGGCTAGTGAGAAATTAGTTAGACGATTCAACTCTTAACCCAAGGTCTACTCTTAAACTTCTGTTCCGAGTGTCGTTTCGATTTGGATACTTAAACACTTTCGAACACTAATTTTTCTAGCAGAGCCGTCAAAAAAGAAGGGCCACATTAGTTGGCCCTTCTCCTTTGGCTCGTCTTCGCCCAGCTAAATTTACTTTCCTAGAACTTATAGCTAAAGATTACGGATGCTGTCGTTCCCTCGGAGGGCTTAACTACAACCGCATCGAACAAGTCTGCCGACGTATAATAGTCTTCATCAAAAAGATTATTAATCGTCGCCATAACCTCATAGTTATCGGAGAGATAGCTCAAGGAAGCAGTCCAGACCGAGTACGATGGCAACATCACGGACTGTGTGATGTCCATATAGGTTTCGTCAGCATACGTAAACCCTAAACTTGCAATGAGTTTCCCACTATTTATAAATCGGGAGTAACTGCCGTAGGCACTGATCACAGTGTCCGGCAAACCGCCTCGATCGGCCTCAACTTGACTGCCCATGAAGGTCGCTCTTGCTCCTGCGATTCTGCCGCCGTATAGATCAGTCACCTCTAACCCATTCATAGCTGCAAACTGAGCCTGATTTATAACAGCCAAGGCACCATCACTGATTTCTGTGGTATCACTATTCGTAAAAGTCGCACTCAGCGAAAACGCGTCGCTGATGACCCATCTCAATTCAGCTTCGACCCCCTTTCCAAAAACGGCTACTAATGCCTGAGTTTGCTGATCCCGATAGGTTTTTTCCTGATCGTAGTAGGCCAATGCCGCATAGAGAGCACCATCAAAACCGCTATATTTGAATCCTCCCTCAACGATCTCCGAATCCTGAACGAAGCTTCCATCGCCAATCGTTCCAGGAAGAATACCGCCCAACTGATTTGTACTCAGACTACTAGACTCAGCTTGAGTGATATAGGGTATAAACCCCGCGTCAGTTTCATAAGACAAACTTACGTTATAGCTAAACGCGTCTTCGTCACCCGACTGCTGACCCGAGGAATCGAAAGGAATGCCCAACAAACCCACAGCTTCTTCTACAGAGGTTGCATCGAAAGAGTCGTATCTACCTCCCAATAAGATGTTGAAAGCACCAAAACTTGTATCAGCCAGAAAGAAAACGCCGGTATTTTCGAGTAAGCTTTTTTGTTCTCCATTGAAGTTTCTTCGAACAGTTCCTTCCAGTCCCGTTATATTGCCATCCTCATCATAGGTAATCGTCGCGTCTTTAAAAGGATCTACCACAGCCCAATCAATTCTATCGTCTGGAGTTGGCCCAACCAGCATGTCTCGCCTATCAAAGTTTTCATCGTACCAGGCCTCTCTGTGATCCATATCTTCTCTACGATAATTGATGCCTACAACGGTCGTATTTGCCATAGCATCCGTTTCCAACTCAAAAGTCAGGCTGGACCTAATCTCCATCACTTCGGCTCCAGGGTACAACGCTGTAAAGCCCCAGCTCTGGTGTTTAGTATGATCTAGATAGTCGTAGAAAAGCTGATTTTTCCAGACCACACCGCTGTCAAAGGTTGTTACCACATCAAGGTAGGCTGTCCTCGCTGTTGTATCAGCAAAATCTATGTCGTCGATGAACGTTGTCCTGTGATCAATTT
>CAJWGQ010000196.1 GCA_913041025.1 uncultured Gammaproteobacteria bacterium
ATTGATTCATCTGTTTCCTCCCACCTTATTTGCTCTAATCTATCATCAAGCTAACCTTAAAATCGATATAACAAATAGTTAAAACATAGAATGTCGTTCAGGCATAATCTAATCACTATTTTTTCGTAACCATTGACTAGGAATTTGCCCATGGGAATAGTAGACACCATAACCACACTTGCTCAATTGCCTACTTTGCTCAAATTAAAAAAGGGCATGCAGCTCAGACCGCTTGAAGAAAGAGACTGTTTAGGCGCTCAAGTTGAAAGAAACGCCCAGTTATATGGGAAATCTCGGGCTATTACCTTTGAAGGCAGGACAGTTAACTGGTCAGAATTCAATTCGCTATCAAACCAGTTTGCACACTCCTTAAAAAATCAAGGCCTACGATCGGGTGATACCGCAAGCGTCTTCATGGAGAACCGAATTGAATTTTTAGCCATGGTAATCGCTCTCAATAAACTGGGAGTCACCGCAGCGTTAATTAATACCAACTTGTCAGGCAAGCCCCTTGCTCACTGCATCTCAGTCACAAAATCAAAAAAGTGTATCGTTGGCGAAGAAAGGTCAGAGCCTTTATCTGGCGTAAAAGATGAACTCGATTTGAAAGACGGTCAGGATTTTCTCTTCGTCAGGGATCAGGGTGAATCAAGCCCACCGAATTGGGCAATAGATGTCAGTGAACTCGCTGAATCACAAGAAACGTCTAACCCTCCTGACACTGAAGAAAGAACGCTAGGAGAGACCGCTCTTTATATTTTTACTTCCGGTACAACTGGCCTGCCAAAGGCAGCCATCATGTCAAATAGACGGTATATGTCCAGCGCTGCATTGGCAGCCGTTGCAGGTCTAAAATGCACGCCAGAAGATACTCTCTATCTTTGCTTGCCTTTGTACCATACAACCGGTCTGCTGATCGGTGCGGGGTCCGCATTTAACTCTGGCGCGGGAATGTTCATTAGACGTAAGTTTTCGGCGAGTAATTTTTTAGACGAAGTCCGTGAAAACAATTGCACTTGTTTGGTCTACATCGGTGAGTTATGCAGATATCTCACCAACTCAAAACCAACCTCTACTGATAGAGACAATCCACTTAGGTCCATGATGGGAAATGGCATGAGGCCGGATGTTTGGATGGACTTCAAAAATCGATACGGGATAGAGCGGGTTTGTGAGCTTTATGGATCATCAGAAGGCAATATTGCTTTTGCGAATCTCCTAAACAAGGATTGCACGGTTGGTATGACTTCGATAGAGCATGTCCTGGTGAAGTATGACGTCCACAACGATGAAATAATTAGAGATAACGCCAATCTTTGCATAAAGGCCGAACCTGGAGAGCCAGGCCTGCTGCTAGGCAAGATCACTGACGATGCCGTTTTCGAAGGTTACACCGACTCTAGTGCAACCGAAGGGAAAATCATACGAAGTGCGATCGAAAATGGCGATGCCTGGTTTAATACTGGTGATTTGATGAAAACGGTAGACGTCGGCTTTACCCTTGGGTATCCGCACTATCAATTCGTGGATCGAGTAGGTGATACGTTCCGATGGAAATCCGAGAATGTCTCGACAAATGAGGTGGGAGAAATAATCAATGCATTCCATCAAATCAAATTCTGCAACATCTACGGAGTCGAAATCCCTGGCGCTGATGGCCGCGCCGGTATGGCAGCTATTACACTGAACGACGGTGTAACTGAGCTCGATTTAAACGAATTTTCAATCTTCGTTAATAACGAATTACCTAAGTATGCAGTGCCAATCTTCTTGAGGATCCAAAGTGACATCGAAGTAACAGGAACCTTCAAAATGTTGAAAGGAGATCTGAGAGAACAAGGTTACGATAAAGGTCAATTTACAGACCCAGTTTACGTCATGAAAAATGGCGAAGAAACTTACTCCGGCTTGGACGACGACTACCTATCAAAAATAACTGCAGGCGAAGCGGGTTACTAATTTCTTTGGAAATCAAGGCTGTTTTACTGGACTTGGGTAATGTCGTCTTGGGTGTCGATTTCAGGCGGGTGTTTAAGTACTGGAGCGAAGCCTCGTCAACGCCTCTAGATATATTCCACTCTCAGTGGTCCATCGACAAACCGTACGAATCGCATGAGAAAGGCCAGATCGATTTTGAGACCTACTCTCAACATTTATCAGCCACATTTGATATCACCCTAACACATGATCAATGGATTACAGGATGGAATCGATTGTGGACTCAGCCAGTCATGTCTACAGTCAACTTGTTGCCTCGGATCGCTAAGAACTACGAACTTTATGCTCTGACGAATACCAACCGTATTCACGCCGATTTTTTTAAAAAAGAGTATTGCTCAGAGCTTTCCAACTTCAATCACCTGTTTATATCTAATGAAATAGGTTTAAGAAAGCCAGAACCTGAGTGCTTTGAGTTCGTCTGCGAATATATTGATTTACAACCCTCTCAAATCTTATTTCTAGACGATACCAAAATGCACGTGCTCGCTGCACAAACCCTAGGCATCCTGGCTCAGCAGGTTGAAAAGCCACAGGCAGGAGAGCAAATACTAAGCGAGTTTCTAGAAATCTAACGATACCTAATAATCGTGCGCAAAAGCGGCTAGTTTTTCGACTAGCGGCAAAACGGTATCGGCGTCGGCAGAAGGTAGGCCGAAAATTATGCGATCAAAACCAAATTCGATTAATTCATTAACAGTATCCGATTTGGGTGGAACGCCGAAAATCGAAAAATCAGGATGGCCTTCGCGATCTTTCTCTCGCCAAGCATCCCGAGTTTTTGCAATCCCCTCGGCATAATTGATTTTCTCCCCACTGCTAACCCTCTTAGCATCCTGATACAGGGGAAACCATCCGTCTCCGTACTCGGCAATTCGGCTAAACACGTACTTGGAAGAAGCACCAAGCAAAACTGGTGGACCATTTTTCTGAACTGGTTTCGGGTAGGACCACATCGAATCAAAATTCACAAAGTCACCCTTAAACTGAGCTTCTTCTTTTTCCCAAATCTCTCTCATGGCCAACACACGTTCTCGGAGGACTTTCCATCTGCTCGAAAAAGCAACCCCGTGGTTTTCCATTTCTTCAGCATTCCATCCAGCCCCTACACCCAGTATAAGTCTGCCTTTCGAGAGAAAGTCCAAAGACGCTACTTGTTTCGCCATTAATATTGGGTCTCGTTCAGTAACCAGCGCGATACCGGTGCCCAACATCAAATGCTTAGTTGCCGTCGCGACTGCACTCAACGCAATAAAGGGATCATGTGCATGCCAATAATGTTTCGGTAACTCATCTCCGCCTGGCCAAGGCGAGTTTCTACTAGTCGGAATATGGGTGTGTTCGGGGAAGAAGAGCGACTCAAATCCAAAGGCTTCAGCTTCTTTTCCCAATACAACCGGGTCTACAGCGTAATCCGTCGGAAAAATCATTAGCCCGAATTTCGTCATAACGAAATCTCTTTCGAACCTCTACAACGCGAGATTTTGCAGCGCATCGAGGCTTCGGTCTATCTTAGCAATATAACGTTTACCAGCTTGCCATCGGTCACCATAGAAACCAACATTGTATGCACTTAACGCACAACCATACTCACCTTGGCATCTGTCTATTAGGTAGGAAAGAATCATCGCACCACAGTACACATTCTGTTCGGGGTCATAGAGGTCGTTATTGCCACAAAAGTCCTGCCAATGCTTTGGTTTTACCTGAGTAGGGCCTACAGCTCCTCTGTGTGACACCACCGATTTTCTGAAGGAACTCTCTACGGAAATCAAACTAGCAATTAATTCCGCCTTGACTTGATGCCGCTTCGAAGCTTCGTAAATCCATGCTGAAAATTCCTCAGCAACCAAGGGATCGGTGCCGAAGCCCTTTACAAGCTTATTGCTTAACATCTCTTCGCTTAAGCGTTCAGCTCGCGGAGATAAATCCAGAGCCTCACGAAAGTAGCTAGCCCCCACCTCATTAGGTATCACCGGTGGAATAAGTAAAAGACCCGCAACGAAAAAACCTATCAACCCGAACCGAATATTCACTGATCAACTCCTCAACCCATCAATATGGGAGCGAAAACCTTGGAAAACACGTCGTAAATTTTTAGTTAATCGATCTATGGAGAATCGAGTCCGATGACAAAGCGACCATCGATAATAGACCCGATACCATAAATGCTACTCTCTCTCCGAGAATGTAACTCTTATGGGAGCATCAGTATACGCGACTTTGACAACAAACCTAAGCAAAATTGCAGAAATAATGGGTAAATAATGAATTCTATTCGGCTATAAAAACGGGAATTAATATAGCCAATGTCTATAAAAATTATCCCAGAAACCGGTCTGACCTGTATTGATCAACCAGCTCTCAAGGCCGCGATCACTTCCCTACGCTCCGCCTCATCGGATATAGGAAAAGAGGCCGAAGTTCTGTCAATAAAGGAACCGTAGCGCTCCAGCATTTGGCCGGCTATCGTTTGAGGCTCGCCCATCACACCAAATTCTTGAAGAATCTCATCGGTAATTAGAGAACCCATTTCCACCCAACGACCCTGCTTTGACATTGCATTCAGCTCTGGTTGAAGCTCTCCTGCGCCGATCGAATCTCCGGATAGGTTGATAGATTTAAGGGTAGAACCATTAACAACTAATGCTAAAGTACCTGTTTCTCCGTCTCCGAATGTACTTCCAGAATGATTAACCACATTGTTTGCATATTTGTTAATCGTAACATTATTTGCTAACGGACCTCTAATAACACTTAAGCTTGGGCCGAATACACCAATTCTTATATTGTTGCTAGAAGTTGTTACTTGGCATGATCCATTGACATTTACTGCGCTAGCAATACCAGCGGATGCAGCGACATTGAAGTATTGCGGCGATGCTCCTTCTCTGCTGTTGCTAGTACCAAAAGATAAGAGAGCTGTTTTTCCGTTTGAAGCAGCATCGCCTGAAGTTCCTATTCGAGATAAGTTTGGCGCT
>CAJWGQ010000197.1 GCA_913041025.1 uncultured Gammaproteobacteria bacterium
CTCCATTTTCTTCTGTGAAATCAAAGAGAGCGAGGTTCATACTGATCAGCGCCCTGTCACGTTGCTCCTCGCTAAGATGAGGCCAAGAACCCGAGTCCCGGTGGAGCTGCTGAGCAGTCTCTTTTGGTCCGATCACGATCAGCTCTACTGTGCTAACTCGTAAGGTTCTGCAATTTTGGCCCTTGCGGAGGAAACTACCGGCGACCTCCAGCAGTAGTGGATGAGCAAATATTTTTTCGACGTGGGTTGAGATCGCAGGTAATCCGTGGAATCGCTTGGTGCGATACCCAAAAAACTCATTTGGTGGTGCCTTTTTTGGTAGGTTCATCCAGGACGCAGCGTCAACGTGAGGACTAAAATCAGCCATTAACTGGTCACAGAGTTGCTGCGGTATCAAGTCGTCTATGATGCACGCGCCATCTCTTCCGATTGTATCTAGCATTTCTGGCAAAGAGCTGTCCGCAGATAAATGAACGATCATCGATCTAGAGATTCCCGCTTCTTTCTTATGGATACTTCAAAGTGTATTGGGTTCAACTTGATTAGGGAAGGATGGCCAAGTAATTCTTGCAAGGACATTAATATGCAATCTAATTTCATAGGCCGGAACTGACACTTCCCAGCTTCAAGACTCTCGAGGTAGGCCTCCATGGTAAGGCAGTATTGAGATCTCGTCTCCTGTGCTTGACGAGATTGCCTCCAGAATTCAGGTATCCTAATCAGTCTCCATGATCGTGTCAGAATCTTGCTTGTGCTGGGTTCGAGCGGCACGCCAATATTCAGCAGTTCGTGCCTGAGGATGCACCACCACCCCATCGTGAAGGGTGTCGAGTGGATCAAGCCCGTCGACACCATTGCCAAATGGATAGTAACCCAGCAACCGCTGCAGTTTTCGTGGCAATTCACGAACAATCTCGCGAGGTACAGATACCAGTTGTAGATCCGAAGGACGCAGGTAACTGATCAGGTGGCTGATAAAAAGCCCCATACGCTCTTGATCGGTGGTTCGATTGGCGCCCCCGCCATGCCAGAGTCCGCCTTCCCAAAAAAGCACGCTACCTGACTTCATTTCGATTTGCAGGCTATCTATGTCCTGGACCACCGGCTTCACCCAGGAATGACTTTGGGGCACAACATGGGTCGCGCCATTCTCAATAGTAAAATCATCAAATGCGATTAAGAGGTTACACAGGAAAGATGGATGCGGACGCGGGATGGGCCACAAACCATCGTCCTGATGCAGATCCTGCTTAAACTCCCCTGGCAGCGTATTGAATAGCGTCGCAATGTTAATCTGGTGATACTTGCCAATCACCCCTTCCACAATGGCACGCAATCTCGGATCCAGAAGCAGTTCATCAATAGCCCGCGTTTTGGCCAGCAGATTATGCGCGCGCCAGGTGTTACCCGTAGTTGAACCAAGAAACCGCATTTCAGTGATAGGCACCTCTGTATTGAATGCCTCGCGGATAGGCTCGATCACTTCTGCCCCCACAAACTCTTCCACGACGGTGTATCCCTGCGAGTGGATCTCAGCAACTACTTCACCAATATCCAGACCATCGAGAGTTACCCCAGACTGATCGACGGGAGCGTAGGGTGATCTAGGAGCACTTTGTTGCCCCGAAGGCTGTTGTTGCATACAGGACCCTCCTAAATTCAGCGCTACCTTACATACATAACTATACAGGGTATCGCACTTTTGTAATCTAGAAGCATCTGGAATCGAAGCGCCTTGATTCTTAACTAAAAGATGAACTTAAGCGGCTGATTCGACTCCAAAAGTATAAAGGTAGCCGCAAAAGCTAAATATCAAAGTCCCACATGCTTCATGATGAAACGACTGAACGCGTGTGACCCTTCTTCGGTAATCTCACTATGAGTTGGGTCATACATAAATCGACCTTGGCCATAACCGAGAGAGTACATCCCTTTTTGGGCTGATTCACACAAATCTTTATCTTCTCTTCCTACCTGAACGTAATCTTGAGGAAGCGTCTCACCCATCATATCGTCAGATAAACAATAGTACCCTCCATGCCCAAAAGTAGTTTTTGTAGGGCCATCAGGAACCGCGAACTCAAAAATAGTCACGTAGGGCAGTCCGCCAGTCACAAAACTTAAAGTCATGTTAGGAAATAGCGTGTAAAAAAGCTGCTTGCCTCCCTCTAGTCCAGTAACGCTACTTTTTTGTTTGGCCCAAAGAGGATAGCCGTGGAGGGTTAGGTCATCCAGCGCGAATAGATCTCTCACGTCAGGGTGAGCTCCTCGACAGTGATAACACTCTAAAAAATTCTCCATGACGATTTTCCAGTTAGCGTTCACAGGATAAGCGACATCCAAAAATGACTCCGCATCTGGATCTAATGTAGTTGGCCTGGTTACAAGCTCCATATTCCTTAAACCTGGCACCTCGTTCTCTAGGTCATCAATAAAATCAGTTAATTGAGGAGCAAGAGGCGGCGCTTCCGAATCCAAATTAAAAAAAACGAAAAGATCAGCAACCACATCAACACTGATTTTTCTAAGACCAATCTTGTCGACATCAACGCTCAGAGTCGTCTCGCTGCCTCTCGCGTGCGAGAGCTTCCCTTTCAGATCGTAAACCCAAGAATGATAGGGGCATCTGATACTGGTCACCGAACCAGAGCCATTCAAAAGCTTATGGCCTCGGTGCTGGCAAACGTTGTAAAACCCGGCTAACTCACCGTTGCTTCCACGGACAATAATCACATCCTGCTCAAAGAGAGAGGCGGTTATGTAATCCCCAACGTTTTTAAGTTCTCCTACCCAACCTGCGTAATGCCAGGTTTTGAACCACATTTCTTGTTTCTCTAAATCAAAAAAATCTTGGTCGAAATAGGCTTCCTTCGGTAATGTCACCGAGTTCGAAGGGTCTGCACTGGGCAAAGAATCGGAAAAACCAGTCAAAATGTTCAACGAGATACTCCTTGAAAAACCAACAAATTGATGATGATCTGCGAGGGCAATAGTACTAAAAAATCAAATCAATAAAAGCCGATGACCATTAGTTCGCACGATCGATGTTGGCCAATGACACTTATTACCTAAATGTATAGCAACCGCTTAGGCAGGATCTCAAGGGACTCCCTTCTATCAATAAATCCATGAGAATTCTGGCCCCTTGAGCAAAGGAGTCCCTGCCTCTTTTTATAAGACCGAACTCGGACTGCTTAACCAGACTCCAAACACTAATACTCAGACATCACAAAAAATACAAAAAACAATGTTTCAGCAGTTATGTTATCGATCAAGAGTATGTAATCTTTAAGGTTCCATAAAAAGGAGAGAAAAATGATTAAAAAATGCACGGTGTTATTGATCCTTATAGGTCTTTTCGGATACGGAGTTGCCGACGATCACCAGAATGTGCGGGAAATTCACGTTTGTAACTTTAATGACGGCTCGGATTTAGATGATGTTTTGAAAGCTCGAGATTTTTTTGTGAAACAACTCAAAACGCTCAATATCAATTCTTTCGATACTTTTATATGGACACCCTACAGAGGTAGCTATGCGATCGATTTTTTGTGGCTTAATGATTACAGAGACCTGCTTCACAACGCAGCAGTTGATGACGTCTATTACAATAGCCAGGAAGGGATTGCGGCGGAGGGAAGGTTCGCGAAGATAGCGGCATGTCAGAAATCCGGGTTTGCTTATCGAAAAAACCTGTTTCCCAACAATCAAACCAGTGGCTCAGGTGCTGATAAAGCTGTTATCGAGTCCTTTGCCTGCCATATCAAACCGGGTTGGAACGACGCGGATATTGAAGATCTTGATCGCCATTTACAGTCTACCTTTTCCAGCGTTGAGGTTTACAAAAATTTTCTCGGATTCTCAACAACTCCTTTTGTGGGACAATTCGACTACGACATTTACTACTATGGGGTTCACGACTCTCTCGAAACCTTTGCTAAGCGAGATGAATTCTCCAGAACTAGTCCGCAAGGCCAGTCATTAACGCGTCACTGGAGAAAGGTTCTGGATTGCGATCGATCCTTATGGTGGGGTCAAAACGTTAATCGCGGGGAATAGTTGGTTAATCATTTGAGAGGGGGTATTTAGGGAAGCCCCTTCTCAACTTTTTTTCTTGAGTATTTTTGCTCCATTCAATATTGGCTTCAACTGTACTTCTATCTTCTCACCGACATTGGTTTCAATGCGTATAAAAAAAATATCTTCATCGGATAGCTGATAGCTCAGCCTTCGGTGAGCGCCACTACTAACACCGCGAAAAGATACATAACTATCCCCTATTTCAGTTAATTCAAATTTGTGAATAGGAGAATGATTTGCACTCGTTCTGTCCGGTTCTAAAGAATTGTTAAAGATTTGTAGATTCAGTTCCAGGCTACTATCGATTTCTCTGACATGAATAATTTCGACAAACCTGGTATCCGATTCTTCTGAAGACCTCACAAGCGCAGTAACAGTTCCAGAACGAGGAGAAAGCCACGTTTGTTCCAGTAAACCATCATCGTGCGCTCCCTGCCTTTGTCCAGCAAGCCAGCTTAATGCGTCTACTGACAATTTTGGCTTTTCCTCTCCGCGAATATCGGCAATAGTTAATCCACCAATGATGGTTAATATGAATAGAAAACTTTGGAGATTTCTCATTTACTCAATTCCCACTTTCCTTTTTTAGCCAAGACTTCAATGTCATCAATCTCCAGGAACTTGCGTAAGACGTTGGGCGATTGGTCATCGGCTGAAGCAAACCACTCATAATGTTATGGATGAAAAACCACGCATCCAAATTACTAATTTCTTACAAAGCTTATTCTCGCGGTGCGGCCCCGATGTGCGCCATACCGCCGTCAACCGCGATGACCTCTCCGGTCACGTAGCGTGATGCTTCGGAAGCGAAAAACAAAACCACATCTGCGATGTCGTCTCCGAACCCCCATCGCTTTAGGGCAATGTTGTTTTCCATGCGCTCGATCAGGCCTGGTA
>CAJWGQ010000198.1 GCA_913041025.1 uncultured Gammaproteobacteria bacterium
GAGTTTGCTTGCGACAATTCGATCATATCGTCTATTTCGTCACCACCAAGCCTGAGGGTCGTCTCGTAACTATGTTCACCAATCGGCTTAATCTCGACTAACTGAGCACCGTAGATGATACCCTCTACCCGAGATCTGAAGACTTCTTCTCCGATCCTTGAATTTGTCATTTGACCGCTCACCTCAACGTATTGGCCATAGAGCTGTTCTACCAAAGATTTGTATGCCTCTAACTTAGAGGCTTTAACTGCCATGAGTCGTTTCTCTTCTACAGAGGAACCATTTTGAACCTCGATTACCGCATAACCCACACCATAAATAGGCTGAGAATAGCCATCGGGTATTGAAGGAGCATAATTCTGCACACAGCCCGCAAGAATAAACGGGACCGTTAGAAACAATATTTTAAAAGTACGCAGGCACATCTTTGAGATCCATTTCTTCAACACTATAGAAGTCGGTAAATTCCTGTAATTCTTTAATCAAAACTTGCGATTAGTATGAAAACTAGCGGTTGGCATAGAACCTGCAAACTTACCCTCAGACCGCCCATTCAAATAGGCGATTGACGAATTAATCAAACGATAAGGCATTAAAGTGGACTTTGCCCTCAATATTTTGACGAGTTTCCGACACTTCATTACAAGTGGTTCAGCAATTTCGTTAGCAACTTCTCTTGCGATCCCGGCCGCAGTGCTGATGGTGATTGCTTTGCTAGTGTTACCGCTACCCGCTTTTATGCTCGATATTTTTTTCACTTTCAATATTATTTTGGCGCTGCTAATCATAATGGTCGCTATAAACACTTCTAGCCCAATGGACTTCTCGTCTTTTCCGATGGTTATTCTTTTCGCGACTGTCTTGAGGCTCGGTTTAAACGTCGCCTCCACGCGAGTAGTGCTTTTAGAAGGACATCAGGGAGGGGATGCAGCCGGAAAAGTAATTGAGGCTTTTGGGCAATTTGTTATCGGTGGCAACTACGCAGTAGGTTTCATTGTTTTCGCGATCTTAATGATCATAAATTTTATCGTTATTACAAAAGGGGCCGGGCGAATATCCGAAGTAATAGCTCGGTTCACCCTTGATGCTTTGCCGGGAAAACAGATGGCCATCGATGCTGACCTAAATGCTGGAGTGATAGATCAAGAAACAGCAAAGCAACGGAGAGAGCAAGTTGCACAAGAGTCAGACTTCTTCGGGTCTATGGATGGCGCGTCAAAATTTGTCCGCGGTGATGCTGTTGCAGCGATTTTAATCTTATTGATCAATCTTGTCGGCGGCTTGACTATCGGGATGCTGCAACACGACCTCTCTTTTGACGAAGCTACACGAGCTTATATTCTGCTAACGATTGGTGATGGGCTTGTAGCCACAATACCCGCCCTCGTCTTGTCACTTGCGACAGCGATCATAGTTGCGCGAGTAACCACCGACGAGTCCGCACCTGAGCAAGCTACAAAACAGCTGGGCAACCCGCTCGCTTTTGGACTTGCTGGGGGCACCCTTACGATACTCGGCTTAATTCCAGGAATGCCGAATGCCGTTTTTTTAAGTTTGGGACTTTCAGCAATCGGCTTGGCTTACTCTTTGAAGAGAGTGGGTGCCAAAAAATTAGAGCAGGAAGCAAGGGATGAAATCGTCCAAGAAACTTCAAAGGAAGTTCTTGATTTGGATTGGGATGACGCAAGTCAAGTAGATGTAATAGGAATCGAGTTGGGCTACGGACTTATCCCGCTGATAGATGAAAGCCACGATGGCAAGCTTTTGCAAAGAACAAAAGGAATTAGAAAGAAATTGTCTTCAGATTTTGGATTTTTACTCCCAACGATAAGGATACGTGACAACTTAGATAGCGCTCCCAACAACTACAAAATAGTCTTAAATGGATCATCACGAGGCTCCGGGCAAATAGAGATGGGAAAAGAACTTGCAATAAATCCCGGCCAGGTTCTTGAAGAAGTAGATGGAATTAAGACTCAGGATCCCGCATTTAGTCTAGAGGCCGTTTGGATAGACGAGGGAGACAAAGAATATGCTCAAGCAGTAGGCTATACGGTCGTTGACCCTAGCACAGTCATAGCTACCCATTTGAATTCGATCCTGCGAGCGAACGCTGACGAGTTTATGACGTTCGACATTGCTCAAGAGATGCTGGATCGAATAGGAGAGCAATCTCCGAAAATGCTTGAGGAGCTCATTCCAGAACAACTACCACTTAGTTCATTTGTGAAAATCTTGCAAAACTTGCTAGCTGAAGGCGTTCCGTTAAGAGATATGCGGACATTGCTAGAAACTGTATCAGAGGGCGTAGCCAATACAAAAGATCCAGAGGCACTTACGGCAATGGTTAGAATTCGGTTGGGTCGTCTAATTGTTCAAGAAGCAAGCCAGGAGCAAGCGACTCTGGAAGTATTGACCTTGGACCCTGGTTTAGAGCAATTGCTCTCAGATTTAGTTCGATCTGCAACAAGTATTGATGAGGTTGCCTTGGAACCAAACTTATCCGAAAGCTTTTTTTCCGCTATTTCTCAATCAATAAAACAGTTAGAAGAAGCAGAAAAAGAAGCGGTCCTTGTAGTTTCTCCGATATTACGTCCTTGGCTTGCCAAATTGTTAAGGCGCGCAAGCCAAGAAGTAAGAGTTTTGTCATATCGAGAAGTGCCCGACGATCAATCGATAAAAATTATTCAAACGATTGAACTTGAAGAAAAATCAGAAAACGGAGTTGAAGAGTAATGGAACTAAAACGATACCTAGAAATTGATTCTAAAACAGCTCTTGAGAAAATAAAGAGTGAACATGGAGAGGAAGCCCTTATAATTTCTTCAGACAAGGTGGGGAATAAAACCGAAGTGATTGTTGGGGTGAGCAAGAAAGAAGACGCTTATGAGACGCCAAGTCAGGAAAAAGGAAGATCAGAGGCTTTCCAACATGCGTTAGAAGCAAATTCTAATAGTGACATTGAAAAATCGAGCTCGCGGAACAACGGAAAGAATCCTTGGTCCGTTATAGAGAAGTTAAACTCTGAAATCGCGGATATAAGAAGCACAATGCTTGAGATTAAAGAGCAAAAAGAAAGAGAGAAAGCTCTTCGCATTTCTGAAATTGATAAGAAAATCGAGTCGTGTGGATTTAATCTAGCACCTATCGAGGAGTACACTAAGTGGGAAAACGTCAACATTATAATGGGGAAACCAGGTTCGGGGAAAACCGAAATAATAAAGCGACTTCTCGACCAAATTTGTCAGGAAGGAGACGAGGTACTGGTGATAGCCTTAGGAAATATTAATGATGACAAGAGCTTGATGTCTGTTTTATCAAGGTGGAAACATAGCTTCTTAGTTAGCGAGAACGCTTCAATATTAGATAAGGTTGCTACAATGAAGGGCTCCTTTAATCGAATATTCATAGAGGTTGATTATACCTTTACCCAAAAAGTAATTGAGCACTCGCTTATGAAAGAAAGTGCTGCAATGATTTGCAGCGGAGCGGATCAGATCTTCAATAGCGATGAATTCTTTTCCGAAACATACAAGATACAATCTCCGCTAATCCTCACTCGTCTAGATCTATGCTCTGACCTGCCTTCTGCGTTAAACTCTTTAGCGGACATTGGCGTGGAAATAAATGGCACGGCTACCGGGCCTTGGAAGTAAATAGGAGGAACAGTTGGTTCAATTTATTGGAGTCGCCAGCGGGAAAGGCGGGGTCGGCAAAACGACTACGGCCGTTAATATCGGGCTTGCTCTGCAAAGTTTAGGAAGAAAAGTTTCTTTGCTTGATGCAGATATGGGCCTGGCAAATGCTCAGCTGTTTCTAGGTGTCACACCAAAACTGTCTCTTGCCGATTTCCTGTTTAATGATGCAAAGCTAGAAGACGTCCAGATCCCTTGTTTTGGCGGGATGACTCTGATTCCAGGCGCATCAGGGGACAGCTCGCTTGCCAATCTACCAACACCGAGCATAGCAAATCTTATAGAAAATCTTCGCAACCAAAGCTCTGATGACTACATGATATTTGATATTGCTGCAGGCATTTCTCACCAGAATACTGAGATGCTTGCTGCATGTGATCTGTGCTTAATAGTTATGGTAGACGAACCCTCATCGATAGCAGACGCCTATGGAGTAATAAAGCTGCAGAAAGAGAGAAAAAGCAATGCCTCAACCTTTCTCCTACCCAACCGTTCCAGAGATAGTGAATCAGGTCGGAAACTTTACGAAAAGATGAACGGGCTTTGTATGTCTTTCTTAGGAGAGCCCATAGGGTTTATGGGAACATTGCTAGAAGACCCAGACATCCGAATGTCGATCATAAAAAGAGAACCATTGCCAAAGGCATTTCCTGGTAGCAGATCCTGGAAAAATTTCGTTGAAATATCAATGGCTGTGGAGAAAAACTTATAATTCATCATGACTATTCAAAATGATCCTGCTGTTCTAAGATTCAACTTCAATAAATAATTATTCTGGTTCAAAAATGACCATAGACCAGTATCTCCAGATTGCAAGTAAAGAAACGCTTAAACTAACGCCAGAACACTATTCCCTGGTCAAAAGGACAGCGCTTTATCTAAAAACTCGCCTTCCAGCAAATATTGAGGTCGAAGACTTGATGCAATCGGGACTTGAAGGGCTAATGCAGGCTTCCAGCTCTTACGATGATACGAGAGGGGTTACTTTTGATCAGTTTGCTAGGACACGAATTCGGGGAGCCATGCTCGACGAGGTGCGCAGACTCTCTCCTGCGACACGGACCACCATTAATATAAAAAGAGAACAAAACGCAGCAATAGCCCATCTTTCAAATCATCTTGGCCGAAACCCTACTAGCGCGGAAGTTGCGGTATACCTAGGAAAAGATATCGAGACTTATGAAAAAGAAAGGCTGATAGCTCAGGGAAGCGACTCAGTGAGCTCCGATGCAAGCCCAGATTTGGTTCCAGATCAATATGACGAGGC
>CAJWGQ010000199.1 GCA_913041025.1 uncultured Gammaproteobacteria bacterium
AACCGGAGAAAATGTGAAAGTCCTGCATGACGACTCCGACTCTTTGTCGGAGATCCTTGGAGTCAAGGTCGAGCAAATCAACACCATCTAGGAAAATTGTCCCTCTCTGGAAATTGTAGAAACGACCGAGCAGCCTGATTAAGGTGCTTTTCCCTGAGCCTGTGGGGCCTACAACTGCCAGTTTTTCGCCGGCTGCTATTTCCAGGGAAATATCCTTAAGCACTGGCAGTTCATCGTCATAGGAGAAGCTTAGGTTTTTGAATTCGATCTGACCTGCGGTTCGCTGATTCAGTTCAACGGGCTTAACGGGTTCGTCAACGCTTTCGTCCCAGTCGAGGGCCTGGAATATCCTTTCCGCACTGGCCATCGCTCTGAACAGAATGTTGTATTGGTGCCCTAGCACCCTTATGGGCTGGATGAACATATCAATGAAATAGGTAAACAATATGACGCTTCCCAGTGAGACCGATTCTTGTAAAGCAGCTCCCCCTCCAATCCAAATGATTACAGCCAGAGCTAGGTTGACCATGTTGTCCATGAATGCGCCATAAGTGGATTCGAGATTAACCGCGTGGAACTCATGTTTTCGGTTTCCATCGTTAATACCCTCGTAGACATTGAGGTTGAAGTTCTCCCTGTTAGATAATTGGACGACCTGCATTCCAGATAGATTTTCCTGAAGGTTTTGATTCAATTGAGAAACCGTATTGCGGATCAGGCGATAGACCTTTCGGGTAGCCTGACGAAAAAAGTAAGTAACGATGACAAAAAGCGGTATTGCGCCTAAAAGATAGAGAGTTAATTCTGCGTTGATCGCGAACATCACGAAAAGCGCGATAAAGAAGGGAACGAATTGGCCGATGAGTGCACCTAATCCCATGAGGAGTTCGATAAGAGCCTGTACATCATTGGTGATTCTGGTCATTACCCGACCGATAGCCACACGGTCATAAAAAGAGGAGGGACGAAGTTCCATGTGCGCGAAAAGATCTTGTCGCATATCCCTCAGGGAGAATAGAACCACCCTTGCCAGCTTTACGCGATGAAAGTGGTAGAGGGTGTGACAGGCCACAGTGAAAACTGCGTAAATACAGCAGGCCGCGGCGACATCGGATAACCCACCAACTTCGGCAACCCATTGCGTCAGAGCGAGTAATCCGAAGTCCGGTAGCAGCGCGTTCGGGGTACTCATTACAATCCCATCGATGACTACTCTGGATAAAAGGACAGGAAGTAAGACTGCGAGGGCCGAGGCGAATAACACGAGAACAATACTGGCTATTGCAGTTCGTTTGTGTGGTTTGACCCAGCCAGCAATTCGTTTTAGGTATTGAAGATTCATCGCCTGACCTTCGATATCGGCCTCAAACACGGAATGGTCACGCTTGGCTTGGTTGGTTTCTATTGATGCAGGGATATTCATAGGGCGTCAGTGTTATCCGATTGGCTGGGCAGGTTTCTCTGAGAGTACTCAAGTTCTGCATACAACCCGTTCAGCTGAAGTAATTCCTGGTGTGTACCAATCTCCTGTATTTCTCCTTTATCCAGAACGAGGATACGGTCAGCATGCCTGGCTGTAGAGACCCGATGACTCACTAGCAGAGTAGTGCTGTTATTTCGAACGCGTTTCAAACCAGCGAGTATCCGTTCCTCGGTTTCAGTGTCCACCGCCGAAAAACAGTCATCGAGTATAAGCACGGGCGATTCTCGAATGAGTCCTCGTGCCAACGCCGTTCTCTGTTTTTGCCCTCCCGAGAGCGTCACTCCACGTTCTCCAAGGATCGTATCAAGGCCCTCGGGGAAGCTCTCAACGGTATCATCCAACGCGGCAGCCCGGGCTATATCGAGGATTTTAGAGGGGTCTCGACCTGGATCATCATAAGCGATGTTTTCTCCAAGGCTGTCGGCGAAAAGAAATGGATCTTGCAAAACCATACAGACTTTTTCTCTAAGGACCGATAGGGGAAATCCGTTGATTGGGTGGTCATCGAGTAATATTTGTCCTCTTGTGGGATCAAGTAGCCTGACGAACAGGCGCAGAAGAGTGCTCTTGCCGGAGCCGACTCGACCTAGAATTGCTAAAGTCTCTCCGGGTTTTACTTCGAAGTTCAGATCCTTGAGCGCAAGTTTTCCCTTGCCCTCATACTCATAGGATAAGTGATTGACCGATATCTTCCCTGAAACTTCCGGGTATTGATGAGTCGGAGTGTCCTCGATCTCTGGTTCGTGATCCAGGATCTCGAAGAGTCTAGCCGTTCCCGAGGCTCCGCGTTGCCATTGAGTCACCAGGTTACCAGCCTCTCTCACAGGCCATAAAAGCAAACCCAAATAGGAAAAAAATGCGGCGAAAGTCCCGATGGTGATTTCACCATCTTTGAGTAGACTGGAACCATAACCAATAATGATGAGCGTTCCCGAGGCGGCGAGTATAGGCATGAGCGCGCTCAAGAAGGAATTGGTTATAAACAAATTGATGTTTTTATCAACAAAGTCGCCGTTGACGGTCTTGAACCGTTCAATCTCGCGGTCTTCCTGTGCCATCGATTGTATGGTTCTGATTCCGTTGAGATTTTCTTGAACGAAGGTCGAAACGGATGAAAATCCTTCTTGTACTAAATAGCTTTGGGCGTAGATTTTTTTTGAAAAGACGAAGGCAACGTAGCCAATTATTGGTAGGGGAATGATGACTGCGAGGGTCAGTTCCACTGAATAGGAGAACATATAACCTATTCCAACCGCGGCAGTCATAAAAAGAATGATCGTCATGCGGATCGCGCCGGCCAGGATTTCGCGGCAAAGGTTGATGTCGTTAATGGCCCGGGCCATCAGGTCGCCGATTCGGTATTTGGAAAAAAACAGTAGACTTTGCAATTGCATGTGCCGGTAGAGTCGGTTGCGCAAGTCATAGGAGGCATTTACTCCGATCCTGCGCATGCCAATTCGATAGGCGATTGTGACGATGGTTTGGACGGCCACGCAAATACAAATCATTGTTGCCGGAAAGATTAAAGGTTCCATCGCTTGTGCGATGTCAAAATTAGCGTCTAGTTTGGCCGACGCTTGTCCAGAGGCAATTGCATCGATGCCCTTTTGAACAAACATGGGTATCGAGCCCTCGATCAGTCTGGCGATTAGCATGCCAGCTACGGATAACCAGAAGGTCCACGCGTATTGTTGAATATAAACTATGAGTCTCACCAGAGACTTCATGACAAACCCTTAATTCTATTTCTTTCTATCGATCGAGAAAGAGGCTGCTGTAATACAGTCGTTTTGTTTAGGTAGCTAGTTTCTGAACTAGTCTTCTGTCCACGGAGCTTTCTTAAGTCACAGCGCTTTCCGCTGTAGCCGTCAGTTCCCACTGTAGTCATCACCTCCCCAGGCTGTCATAGCATAACCGGGGCTTCTGCTTTTGCAAGTTACGCCCCTTGGTGCCCGGTCTTTTGAGCTATCTTTGAACTTATGGCGAGAACGAGGCTTTGTTCATATAAAGACTTTCTATTTTATCGACGATCGGACCATCAGCTACAGAGGCCTTGCGAGCTACTTTCCATTTTGGGTCCGATACGAAGTTTTTCCAGGAGTGTTTTGCGCTATCCCTGCTTTCGTGAGCAACGATGTAGATCAGCGTATTGTCCTGATCCTCAGATACCCAGTAGCCGATATTGCGAATGCCGTGTTTTTCGAAGAGAGCCATGGTGTGATTTTCAAATCGATTCAAGACGTTTTCCAGTTTGCCATCGTGGCTCGTGTAAGTTCGAAGTTCGTAAATTTCTGAAAACGAGTTTGGGACCAGAGATGCGGTGACGAGCAAGAGCGTGGTAAGAGACAGTTTGTTCCTTTTCATGCGGAGATCCTTTTTAACATTTTAGTCATCATTAAAAACAGAAGGCAGTATACTTCGCTTGTCATGTCAAAAACTGAACAAAACAAAGCGAAGTCGATATTGAGTTATCGGAAATTCTGGGCGCACCGGTTAACTCCGGCACCGTTCTTGCCCATGTCGTTAGAAGAAATGGACTTATTGGGGTGGGATAGCTGTGACATTATCATTGTTACTGGAGATGCTTATGTTGACCACGCCAGTTTTGGAATGGCGATCGTAGGTCGATTCCTGGAATCCCAAGGTTTTCGGGTAGGCATTATCGCGCAACCCGACTGGTCCAAGGTAGATGACTTTAAAAAGCTGGGTCGTCCAAATTTATTTTTTGGGGTGACCGGTGGGAACATGGACTCCATGGTCAATCGGTATACTGCAGATCGCAAAAGAAGATCGGATGACGCATATACTCCGGGAGGTGTTGGCGGGAGAAGACCCGATCGGAGCGTCATTGTCTACTCCAACCGACTCAAAGAAAGTTTTAAGCAGGTGCCAATAATTATTGGGGGTATTGAGGCAAGTTTGAGACGTATTGCGCACTTTGATTATTGGTCTGAGAAAGTCCGGAAAAGCATCTTGTTCGACTCGAAAGCGGATATGCTTGTTTTTGGCAATGCCGAACGGCAAATAGCAGAGATTGCGCATCGGATGGCCGCAGGGGAGTCTTTGAAGGAAATGACTGATATTCGAGGGACGGCGATAAAGCTTAACCGAATTCCGACTGACTGGACCGAGGTTGATTCGACTCACATTGACAAGCCAGGACGGCTTAATGCGCCGGAAAATCCCTATTTGATGGGTCCCGAAGCGAAAGAAGCTGCGCCCAGCGAAAATGCTGAGGAGAATATTCAGGTGGTGCGGTTTATTCGAGATCTTCCGTCGAAGGATCGGAATAGATCTTATATCAGACTACCAAGTTTCGAGACAGTCGAGAAAGATCCCATCTTCTACGCACATGCTTCGAGAATCCTGCACGTCGAATCTAACCCGGGTAACGCGCGGCCTCTTGTTCAGCGCCATGGGGAGTCAGATCTCTGGGTCAATCCGCCGCCTTATCCATTAGAAACAAAAG
>CAJWGQ010000200.1 GCA_913041025.1 uncultured Gammaproteobacteria bacterium
GTCTATTTGTTGGAGGTGGGTTCAGGGTCTCATGGATAAATGGAACCCTAAGCGAATTTAAACCATGTAAAGGCGCCATGGGTCCACTCGTATCCCACCATTTTTCAGCGAGGTTATTGAATTTTGTTATTTCCTGTTGTGTGTCCATTATTTTCCTAATCAAGAGACTCAGAATCAGGCCTCTAGACCAAGTAATTCGAGGATATCGTCAATTTCTCGGTTCAGTTGGAAAAATCCTCTGGTGGTGTGAGGCCAGACTGCTTGGTCATACTCGTCACCAATAAATGAGACTGGAATTTTGTGTTGCTTTAGCTGCCTTTGGATCGTAGCCAGAGCAGTTCTAGTGGGCCCGACAGGAGCGTAGGTAGTAACGACATTGGTCAACTGGTTTGTTGTGGCCCAAGAAACCACCCCTTCAGTGGACTGAGCGTCCGTTTCAATGTTTAGGTGGCGAGAGGTCAGTGATTTAACGGAACGTAGTGTTTGACTTGTCGATTGCCCTAGGAAGTCCCCAACAGGGATGGAGGACAACCCGATAGGGCTTCTGGAGGTAGGCCCAAGCGCTGCTAGGTGGAGCGCCTCTTTGGGGATTTCAGCTGATAGGTCGTTCTCATTGATTAAAAAGCCGCAACGTTGAGTTGAGTTATTGAACTCAGGTCTTTCGTGATGAGAAAGGCTGGTGAAACGCAGCGAAGAGGCAGGAATCACGTCTTCGATGGGAAAGCCTCGGGTGTTAAGCTGATCCAGACCCTCGGAATTAAATGGTGACGGATCCAGGCGTTTACTCGCGTACTTTATAATATTTGATGGACTGGCCAGGTAAGTCTTGCCCTTGGTGTGGAGTCCAGCAACCCACCGCCACCCTAGAGTATTTGATGCAGGGTCGCCGTCGATTAAGTGGCGATAGAAGAAGTCAGCGCCTAATTCCCACGGAAGTCTTAAAGTGAAAATCCAAATACTTGCGAACCACATCCTGGCATGGTTATGAAGATAGCCGGTCTCTACTAGCTCTCTTACCCAGGAATCGTAGATTTGAATACCTGTTTCTCCTAGGCAGGCCGCAAGATAATTACTTTTTGCTCGAGGGTCTTCTTCGAGTTGTTCAAGCGACGAAGGCAGGATCTCCCAATAACTTTTCCAAAGATTAGGACGTTGCTCAAGCCATCCCTTCCAATAGCCGCGCCAAAAAATTTCCTGCACGAACTTATACGCTTCTTGTTTGGAATACTGTCTTAAAGTAGCTTCGAGCACCTCTGTTTCTCGAATCAATCGTGTGGACAGGTAGGGAGATAATCGAGACACGTTGAAATGCCTTCCGGGCCCGTAATCGTAGTTACGGTAAGTTTGGTAGTCTCTACCCGCTCTTGGGAGAAACTCGGCAAGCCGAGAAAGGCCCGCGGCTCTGCCGGGCTCGAATGAAGCGTCTCGATCCAAGAGGTCCAGCGTGTGGTTGCCCACCGAACCTCCTTTGGAAAGATTATCAACCCCAGAGTTGTCACAGGTTCGCCTTGAAATAACCAATTAAAGTCTACTTTTTGACTGAAATAAGTGGAAACTATATCCATATGTCATAATAATGTCTATATATAATCATTAATAACGGAAAATTTGTAGACATTTAATGGACTTTAGCGTTCGGGCATAACTGTTCTTTTCTTCTTATGGCTCTCTGTTTGATTATTTTTTCCACGGTAGAATTCGTAGACGACTGATTAGGAGATAGTTTACTCCGACACACAGTGGCCAAACTAGCACCCACAAGAGAGGTGGGAACGGACTTATTGGCCAGGTTGGTTCGCTGGTCCCGGCAATAAGAATAGAGCCGATGTCCCAAATTACTTTGTATTGATCAAAACTATTGAAGCCCAACAAATACGGTAAGTATCGACATAAGACTATGGCGGTAGCATAGACTGGACCGAACCAGGCAATTGAGTCGCTGAATTTACTTCGCCACGACATGTTTGGAGATTGGTTCCTCGATGTATTCAATTAGTCTTTGCTGTTTATGCTCCCATCGATTCTTTAGCTTAGCTTTTTGAGAAAGCATGTTCCAATGCGACAAGGTGGAGGATGAGAATGTGTGAATGTCTAAAACTATGATTTAATTTCGTTGTCTAAGCCGTATTAAACAAAGTATTTTTATGACGACACGCCGAGTTCATAGGTTTTTGATTCTACTTCTGTTGTCGGGTTGCGTAGCGGCACCGGTTTACCGCGGACCAGAATCTCTGAATTTTGATGGATCGACATTTAAAAATAGCCTTCCGGTAAATCAAAGTCCCCTTGACTTGCTTCGACTAGGTTGGGTTTTCCTTACTCGCGCCGAAGACTGGCCCGAGTTTATAGACACTCCATTGGGTTCTGTACCCCAACAAAGGTTGACGAAAGGTATTTCGGTTACCTATATCAACCACGCGTCGACACTGCTGCAAATAGACGGTGTTAATATTTTGACGGATCCTGTTTTTTCGGAGAGAGCTTCTCCGGTCTCTTTTGCAGGTCCAAAAAGGGTGCATGCTCCGGGGATCAGGCTGACGGATCTGCCTCCGATTGATCTTATCTTGATAAGCCACAATCACTATGATCATTTAGAAGTCTCGACGCTGATCGAGCTGAGTAGGATTCAAAAAGTTCCGCCAGTTATTCTGGCTGGACTTGGCAATTCTGCTTTGTTCCAGGAATTGGAGTTGAAAAATCATATGGATATGCAATGGAACGACCAAACAGAAGTGAAAAATCTGCGAATCACTTTCACGGAATCGCGTCATCGCTCTGGGCGCGGTCTTAGCGACCAAATGAAAACTCTATGGGGTGCTTTCGTTATTGAGGGAGCGTCGGGAAATGTTTATTTTGCTGGGGACACTGGGTACTGGAAGCACTTTAAAGAGGCGAAAACTCGGTTTGGGTCTTTCGAGTTGGCAATATTACCGATAGGGGCGTACGAGCCGAGATGGTTCATGCGTAGCATTCATATGAATCCCGCAGATGCGGTACAAGCACATATTGATCTTAACAGCGGAGAGAGCATGGGAATGCACTTTGGGACATTTCAGCTCACTTTAGAGGCAATCGATTCACCGAGAAAGGATCTAAAATTGGCTCTCGAGGAGAAGGGTATCGATCAAAAGAAGTTTTGGACCATCGCTCCGGGACAGTCAAAACGCATAAAGTAGGATAATGGATAAAATTAAAAGAAGGAGGGAAAGGTGGAATACTCAGTAGCATTTGCGTCAGAAGTGGATTCTTGGAAGTGGGCAAAAAGGGCAGAGGAGCTGGGATTTCACGCTGCTTGGTTTTATGACACTCAATTGTTAAATCCAGACGTATTCATTTGTATGGCGTTAGCCGCTCATGAAACTTCGCGCATTCGGTTGGGGACTGGCGTTTTGGTACCTTCCAATCGCATTGCTCCGGTTGCGGCAAATGCTCTGGCCTCTCTCAATAAACTAGCTCCCGGACGAGTCGACTTTGGTGTCGGTACCGGGTTTACTGCGAGACGTACCATGGGGCAGGGAGCGATCCCCTTGGAACAGACTCGCCGTTATATTGAGACAGTACAGGCGATGCTCAAGGGCGATCTCGTTGACTGGTCGGATCGAGGCGAAACTCACAAAGTGAAGTTTTTAGACCCCGACTTGGGCTTAATAAACATTAATGATGAGGTGCCCCTGTGGTTCTCTGCCTTCGGGCCTAAGTCTCAGGAATTAACGGCTCAAATGCATGCTGGTTGGTTAAATTTTGGCGTAGCAAATACGGAAGGCGCGCTCAATTCAATGCGGAATTCCTGGGGAAAAGCAGGTAACGACGAATCTACTCTAAAAAGTAATTTATTCTTTTTAGGCGCTGTGCTCTCGGGTGATCAGGAAACAGATGAAGCTCGAATCATGGCGGAAGCTGCTCCAGCGACAGCTGTCTTGTTTCATAATCTGGCTGATGAGGTAGGTCCGATGGGCGGCGCTAATTTAGATTTAGGCCCGATGTCCAATGTGCTGGCAGAGTATCTAGCGATACATGAAAAATATCTTCCAGAGGATGGTAGGTATCTGGAAAATCATAAAGGTCATTTGATGTACGTGAGGTCAGAAGAGGCTCATATAACTCCAGATCTGGCTAAAGCGACAACTATGACCGGGACCCATGATGAGCTTGTTTCTAGGTTTAGAGAGATAAAATCCCAAGGATACACTCAAGTAACGGTGCAGTTGGTGCACGAGCATGAAGGCGCTCTGGAGCGCTGGGCTAGCGTTTTTGATGATGTGTAGGAGTTTCGAGTAAATACGATCGCGGGCACGACTGGCTCGAAAAGAACCCCATCATTAGAGACGGGGTTCTTTAAGAAGGAATATTAATCAAAATCCTCTAATGAATAATTGTGGTTATACGTTGCTAGCATGTTAAATAATGATCTATTGACCACGATCATATTCTGACTGGCAATCTCAACCCAGTTCGCCCAAGCTTTGGTTTGGTACATGTAGTCAAGCCACTTTTCCATCTCCGCCATACTTTCATAACCAATCACAATTTCGTGGGTCACACGTCCATCCGGACTTGCTTGACCTCGACGGATTTCGACAAGCCAAGCCTGACCAGGAAATCCCTTGGCGTCGTCTGACTTCATTAGGCCGTCAAGACCGGCAGCTATTGCTTGCGGATTGGTGACCTGTATTCTGACGAGGTCGAATACCGTGTCGTTATTTGACACCTCACCCCAGCTCATGAGGGGCTTGGCCATATATTGGCTAACTGAAGTTGCAACCTCGTTGATGGAGTTCATAAAGGTAGTCTGTTCTTTGCTGCCATTGAACTTGGCATTCCATGTTTCGCTTTCCGCAAGACTTGGATATAGGACAACAACACGGTGTGTCGTCGGATTAGAGCCGTCGAAGGAGACTGATTGAAGTTGAAGCTGAGCAGTACGATCTCCTGCAAGTTTGCTCTTTT
>CAJWGQ010000201.1 GCA_913041025.1 uncultured Gammaproteobacteria bacterium
CACTTGTTTTAGTCAAAGATGGCTCGGGTTGGTTTATCAAACACACGCATGCTTCGCCGGTCAGTGTTAACTAATTAACAAGATTCCACATTAGCGTATTAAATCAATATAAGTCTTAAATTAAGGAGGTTTCAAAGAAATGAAAAGAACAAATCTATTATCTGCTTTTTTCGCGTTATGTTTGAGTCCGTTAGTTGCTCAAGGACAAGAAATAGAAATGCCAGCTGGTGCAGTAGTGAGAGTTAGTAACTGCGTAATGACTAGCGACAGGTTTACTTTTGAGGAACTAGTTGAACGAGCGCGGTCATTAGATTTTGATGAAAATGCTCCTAATGCGGTATTTTTCAGGCGGCCCATTTATACCTCGGGCGAGTATCAAGAAAATTATGATCTCCAGATCGCCGCGTATTACTCAAGTGTTACTGAAATGGTTGACCGTCGTGTCGCTAGCGGTGACGATTCGTATGGAAGGCTTCCCATTTCTTGTGCCGCACCTAGCGTTATCCGAACCATTAACATAAATCCTAACGATTCAGATTGGGATCAAACGGCCATGACGACCCGTCGTTGCTCTCTTGCCGCCGATTCTACTATGCGATCTGCGTACAATAGATTTAAAACCGGTACAGAGAATTTTTCTGCGGCGGGGAATGATTCGTTGCTGCAAATGTCGTTGCCTTTAATGGGCGGCAATTTGAGTCCAGACTTCGATTTTGTTCTCGCAACTGTAGGGTCAACTCGACAGGAAACCACAGAACGTATTGATATGTTCCTCGATGGTTTTAGACCACTTCAAAGAACTCCTTCGGATACTGCGTTTTTCTCTTGCGGGCGATACTCCATGTGGGGAACCAGCCGCGTATATGCAGCTAACCAATAAATATAGAAATTTAGGATTTTAATTATGAAATTTAAGACAATTGTTTTTACTTTTTTGGCAGTGTTAGCCTCACCTGCATTCACCCAAACTGGGACTGTAGTTGAGCGTGCGTTCGCGTGCAGTGTAATTAATGGTTATACAATTAATGATGTCGCGTCGGTCATGAGAGCATATGAATGGGATGAAGATTTTGCCCCAAGGGTCGTGATATTGAGGGAAGTGGCCTATGGGACGGATGAGTTTCGTGAGGATTGGGACTTCGTCGTAAGTCTTTATTACACCTCTATGGTTGAGCTAGCAGAAAAGCGACTCGCATTCAGAGCTAGGACAGGGGGCTCTGAAGGATATGATCTCAGTGACGTCGCGCGTTGCAGTAATTCACCCAGAATAAACAGTATAGACTTTGTCCCTGGTCCGGGAAATGGGGGTGATGCTCCTGAGCTTACTGCGGCCATGACAACGTCATGTGAGTATAATCCTGCTGTGACGCCTTTAGCCCTTGGTGAAACCGCGGCAGGCCTGTTTGGTCCCAATCTTCGCAATGTTCAAATCGTCAATAGACAGTACGGGGGCCCTTCCGAAGCCTTGGGCACTAGATTCGCTTTAAGAGCGATCTTTAATTCTCCGGAGGGTATGTCTGAGGCTATGGATGCACTGAGAGTTAATCAACCTGAGCAGGTACCCCCTTGCAATATTCCAAGTATTTGGTTGCAGCATAGAATCTACGACAGAGGTAATTAGCTTTAAAAAACGGATCCTTGAGTGAGCCCGTGATATTTAGTTGCGGGTTCGCAGGAAAAAGATCTATTGAAATCGACTTACTTTCAAATAACTTCTAAAAGGGCAAAATAAAAATGAAAAAAGTAACTTTACTGATAACTTTTATCTCGTTTTGGATGGGAGCGTTAGCGCTTCATGCTCAAGACATGGATATTCCCCCAGGCTCTGTGATGCGGATGACGAATTGCTCGATTGTTGGAGATCGGCTCAATTTTTCAGAGATTTTGGAACGAGCTAGAGCACTAGAGTTTGACGAAAATGCACCTAACATAGTTTTTTTCAGGCGACCTATTTACGCTAGCCCTGAATATCATCAGAACTATGATTTCCAAATAGCTCAGTATTATTCCAGCTTTAATGAAATGCGTGAGAGGCGCAGTGCAAGTGGTAATAATGCTTATGGAAGACTGTCGATTTCATGCGGCCCCGGTTATGTAGCCACCAACGTAATCATAAATCAAGACGATCTTGAGGATCAGTCCCTTATGACTACGCGCAGGTGCACTTTCATGAATGGAGGTGATAGGCGATCTGCATTCAATCGTCTTCGCCAAGCATCGGATAATATCGCTGCTGATTCGGGAAATACAACAATGGCACAAATGTGGATTCCTTCCTTAGGCGGTCCAATGAACCAGTCTTTTGATTTTGTTTTCGCCCTTGTTGGAACAAATGGTGAGGAATTAATGCAGAGAATGGATTTGTTTAGAGAGGGTTACCGTCCATTCAGGACAAACAGTGGGGGCGCATTTTCGTGCGATAGATCTTCGTTGTGGTCGACCAATAGAGTTTATCAAGCAGACCAATAAAAAATTTGGAGTAGAAAATGAAAAATATATTAATTGCACTTTGCTTATGGATAACGTGCTCAGCATCTTTATTTGCACAATCCAACAAAATCGTAGAGAGAGGTTTTGCGTGTGATATAAAAGATGGTTACACATTAAACGATGTGGTCAATGTGATGAAAAGTTTTGACTGGTCGGAGGATACGGCTCCTGGAGTAGCCATAGTTCGTGAGCCAATCGCGGTATCAGGTAGTTTCCAGCTTGACTGGGATTTTGTTGTAAATCTTTACTATCCTTCTTATGCCGATATGGTGGAAAAGAGGACTGCATTTCGCGCAAGGACGGGAGGCACTGAAGGTTCGCAACTTCGTGATGTTGCAATCTGTGGGGATAGAATAAGAATCAGTAATGTATGGTTGGCGCTTGAAAATAATGGAGACCCGATACCTGAAGTCGCGCCTTCAATGGCTTTAACTTGCCAGCTTAACGGCCTTAGTTTAAGTGATGCCATCGGAAATGCCGGGAATATTAGAAACTTCTTAGGGTCAGATGTTCGACAGGCTGTTGTGGTTAGCAGAATGTTTGGAGGCCCTGCAATTCCTCAGAATTCACAAGTTAATTATCGCGCACTTTTTAATTCCTCCGATGGGTTCGCAGAGGCTGTAGATCGAGTTACGGATAACATTCAGGCGCCCAACAACCCGGATAACCCTCAGACGTGCGACGTTGGCAGTTTATGGGCTGACCATCTTGTTTATGCGAGAGATAATTAGATAGATTAGGTTTATCTCTAAGCACGTCCTTAGCCTGATTGCTAAGGACGTGTATTGTGAATAAATCCCAAGCAAAATAACTGAAAACTTTTAAGGTTCCAATAAAATGAAAAAAATAAGCTTACTCTTTTTCTCTATGTTCTTTTTCTTCAGTCCAATATTAAGTCAAGCGCAAGACAATACGAGATCCGTGATACGGTTTGTTAACTGTACAATTGACGATGGGTTTACGTTTGATGAGGTTGTTGAGAAAGCAAAAAAGCTAGATTTTGGAGAAAACTCCCCAAACGCGGTTTTCTTCAGGCGACCGATATATGCGACAGATTCTTTGATGGAAAACGTAGATATAACTATAGCGGCCTACTATTCAAATCATTCGGAAATGGCTGAGCGTCGAGTGGCACTTGGCGCGGACTCTCGGGGTAACTTGCCGATTAACTGCCGCGCCCCGACCGTATGGAGAAGCTATAGTGTAAATCAGGGTGCGGGCCCCTTTGAGCAAACAGCAATGCTTACCCATTTATGTACGCTGAATGATGGTGTTACGCCCCGAAGTGCTTTTAATAGAATTTCAACCATAGCAGAAAATTATGCCAACGCCGGTGATGACTCACTCGTACAAATGAATATTCCTTCTTTAGGTGGTGGTGATAACCAAAGGAATTTTTACTTGGCGGTCGTAGGCTCGTCAAGGGAAAATTTAACACGTCAATTGGATATGCGTTTTGATGGTTTAAGACCTGAGCTCGGCAATAATAGTGTTTCATCATTTTCGTGTGAGACACCGAATTTGTGGAGTACGACTACAATCTACTCGGTTAATAACTAATTAAATATAGGGTTTTAGGAAATCAGATTATGAAATTAAAATTATATTTATCAATTATTTCAGTTTTTATGTTCATTGGATCCCAAGTTTCTGCTCAGGATGCTCCCGGAGTAGTTAGATCATTTGCTTGTTCCGTAAACGATGGATATGCGATGGCTGACGTTGTCGAATTTGCTAGAAATATTGACTGGGATGAGGAAGCAACACCGAATGGTTTATTTTTCAGGGAAGCTTTGGCTGTGGCTGGCGATTTTCACAATAATTGGGACTTTGTTATATCCGGGTTTTTTGCAGACTTCCCGGAGATGGTGGAAAAGATAAACGCTCAAAGAAATCGTGAGGGAGGCAGGAGTGGAGCGTCACTGTTCGGAGACATGATTACTTGTGGGCCGAGATCTAGGATAGAGTCTGTAACTCTCGCGAACCCGGGAGACATCTTCGAGGATACTGAGACGACGGCGCTCGCTTCTACGGTCTGTGAACTGAACGGTGCCTCTATAGCGGACGCTGTAGCAAGGGCGACTGCGCAGGGTCAACAGATAAACGCCTATTCAGCTGTAGATGTCCGTTTCTTTGGGGGCAACACTACACAGCAGGGTTCGCAGGTTGGGATGCGATTTGTTTTCCCAAACGGCGCTGGTTTTGGCGAATCGATGGAAGTGATAAGAACTGGTGGGCCCAATCAACCTGCTGACGGGATAACCTGTGCTGGCGCCTCACTTTGGGTTTCCCATAGGATTTATTCTGGAAATTAAAAGTTAGTGTAATCATATTTTCGCCGAAGGATATTAACCTTTGGGCATTTCTTCCCTGAGGATAGGAGTTACATATGTTATTCATGATTAATTGGTCGGTTGATGGTAGCAATATTAGAGAGGCTAACG
>CAJWGQ010000202.1 GCA_913041025.1 uncultured Gammaproteobacteria bacterium
ACGGTGCACTGCGACCCCTGCGATTACTCTTGTGGTAGTTATCAATCAAATTTTGATCGGGCGTGTATGCATGCACAGTCTCCATATGCCCAGATACTATGGAAAACTCCTCATTGATTGCTTTCAAGGGAGGTACAATCGCATTTGTCGTGCAGCTAGCCGCAGCGATAATCTCGTCTTCAGCATCAATCACATTTGAATTAACGCCCGACACAACATTCTTCACGCCACCCTTTCCAGGGGCAGTTAAAACAACTTTAGCCACACCTTTACTCTCTAGATGCTTAGCTAGTCCATCTTTGTCCCTCCAGACTCCTGTGTTGTCGATCAAGATCGCCCGACTAATATCATAGTCCTCGTAATTGAGCTCATCGGGCGAATTCGCATACAAAAATCGAATCACATTTCCATTAGCAATAATGCAGGCGTTTTCTTCATCCACTCGGATTGTTCCTTGAAAACTCCCATGCACCGAGTCACGCCTTAATAAACTCGCACGCTTAGCTAAATCGTCGGCCCCTCCTTTACGAACGACAACCGCTCTCAATCTGAGTTGCTGGCCACTACCAGTTTTTTCTATTAGAAGCCTTGTTAATAGGCGGCCAATACGCCCGAAACCATAAAGCACGACATCTTGCGGTTCACTAAGGGGAGCGGCATCGCTGTCGATCACGTCCTGACATTCTTTTCTGACAAAACTAGCAACATCAACTTGCTGACTTTCCGACTCTTCCATGAATTTTGTGGCAAGCTTGCCCACGTCTATATGGCTAGGACCTAAATTCAACTGCGCCATCTCTTCCAGAATAGGGTGAGTTTCAAATTCGGATAACTCATTTTGTGCCACTTGCCTGACATATCGATGGGTTTTCATGATCTGCATGACGCTTTGGTTATAAAGAGCACGACCATAGCAATAGGTCACGACGTTTTTTCTGTACAAACTTCCTATGAGAGGGATCATAGCCTCTGCTAAGGCTTCTCTTTCCTTCCAGTCAGGGAAATAGTCAGCTAGGTTATCTAAAGCCACATTCAATCCTTAAACAATCACACGAACACCTACCTGATTCTCCCCGTGCTTTCCAAAGTTTAGAAAGACGGACAAGTAGGCCTTAATCTAAGCGAGGGATTATAGAAAATCTTGAGAAGGTACAGCCAGCAATAATTTCAAAAATATTAATGAATCAACGCAGACTCTGATTAACCTGCTCTAAAGCTTCATACCCTGGGCACAAATCGGACTCAACAAGTTCGTTTAAAGGCCGACTCACAGTATCCAGTACGTCGTGACAATCAGAAGACTCAGGATCCACATACAGCAGACCAGTCACGACCTCACCATGTTCCTGCTGTCTTTGAACATAATTCAAAGCGCCCACTCGATCGTAAGGATCATAATCAGCATCGACCTTGTGTAAGTTCAACATCGATCCATCGGGCATTCGAACTTGCGTGGAGGAGCCTTCATCGTAATCAATCGTTATCTCTGAACTAGGCGCTATTAGATCAGCATCAACCACATTGAGGTTGTGCTCCCTGATAAATTCATAACTTTTTGTCGACCCTTCATGATTATTAAAAGCTACACACGGAGAAATTACATCTATGAATGCTATTCCTTTATGCTTGAGACCAGCCTTAATCAACGGAACAAGCTGCCCTTTGTCGCCAGAAAAACTACGACCAACAAAACTTGCTCCCAATTGAAGAGCCATACTGACAAGATCTATCGGTTCATAAAGATTAGGAGCGCCTTTTTTGCTGGTAGAGCCTTTGTCATTTGTAGCAGAAAACTGGCCCTTGGTTAGACCATAGGTACCATTATTATCAACCAAATAGAGCATGTTAATTCGTCGCCTAACAATGTGAGCGAATTGACCTAAGCCAATTGAAGCGCTGTCTCCGTCTCCAGACACCCCGACACAAAAAAGCTCTTTATTCGCAAGGTTTGCACCTGTCATAACGCTAGGCATACGACCATGAACTGAATTAAAGCCATGTGACTTATTTAAAAAATAACTTGGAGTCTTCGATGAACACCCAATCCCAGAGACTTTCGCAAATCTATGAGGTGGAAGAGACAGCTCAGAACAGGCTTGCACGATCGCCGCGCTAACAGAGTCATGACCACAACCTGCGCAAAGAGTAGACACTGAGCCTTCATAGTCTCTCCTAGTCAAGCCTATTTCATTTAAAGGCAACTTAGGGTGGTGAGTTTTAGGTTTCAGTACAAAAGTCAATTTGAGACCTCCGATAGTCGAGGGAGTTTGTTGGCTTCGTAATATTCAGATATTTGATCCTGGATAACATTCGCGGACATTGATAGCCCCGCGTAATACAATACAGGAACCAGTTTCGCTGGATCGAAGTTTTCCTCATTGATCAACAGGGTTCTCATCTGCGCATCTCGATTTTGCTCTACTATAAAGACCACATCATGCGAATTCACAAAGGAGACAACCTCAGTATTAAATGGGAAAGATCTAATCCTGCACGTATCAAAACTAATACCCTCTTGTCGAAGCGTGTCACGAGCCTCTGGTAAAGGATAAGCTGTCGTCCCGTAGTAAATCACACCAACACTTTGGTCTTTAGTAACTATTTCAGGCCCAGGAAGGATTGCCTTAGCGGTCTCCCACTTACTCAACAAACGTTCCATATTTTTCTGGTAGGCCTCCGGAGATTCTGTGTAAGCCGCGAACTCATCGCGTGATGTTCCCCTCGTAAAAAAAGCCCCTTTGTCGGGATGAGTCCCAGGCAAGGTTCGATATCCGATACCATCTCCATCAACGTCTAAATACCTTCCAAAGACATCAATCTCATCCAACGCCTTTGCACTGAGCACCTTGCCGCGGTCGTAGGTCCTGCTATCTTCCCATTCAAGAGGATCACAAAGAAAATCATTCATACCCAGTTCAAGATCACTTAGAACTAATATCGGTGTTTGCAATCGGTCCGCGAGATCTAGTGAGACGGTACCAAACTCAAAGCATTCTTTTGGATCCGACGGAAATAAAAGTGGGTGCTTCGTGTCTCCGTGCGAAGCGTACGCACTCGAAATCAGATCACATTGTTGCGTTCTTGTAGGCATTCCAGTCGACGGCCCAGCTCTTTGAATATCCCATACGACCGCAGGAATTTCAGCAAAATAAGCTAGTCCTAAAAACTCAGACATCAGTGAGACTCCAGGTCCACTAGTAGCGGTAAAAGCTCTCGCACCGTTCCAAGCAGCACCAATAACAATCCCTATCGAGGAAAGCTCGTCCTCTGCTTGAATAATGGCAAACTTTTTTTGTCCTGTTTCTTCATCTATTCGAAACTGGTTGGCATAGCGTTCAAATGCTTCTGCAACTGAGGTCGAAGGAGTGATCGGATACCAACCGCATACTGTGGCTCCTCCATAAATTGCACCGAGACCGGCCGCTGCATTCCCTTCAATCATTATTCGATCACCAACCTGATCGCTTCGCCTAACCTGCAAAGGTAAAGGTCCTTCCAGATACTCAAGCGCATAATTACGTCCAATCTCAAGTGCTCGGATATTAGGCTGAATCAACGCGTCTTTACCTTTGTACTGCGTAGCTACCATCCCTGTAATCACATCGAATTCAATATTGAGTAATCCAGCAAGAGCACCCAAATAGGTAATGTTCTTAAACAAGCTACGCTGTTTGGGATCACTAAACTCAGGAAGCATTAAAGAAGCGATAGGGATACCTATCTCATTAATGTCTTCTCGTCTCAAAGAACGTTCCAGTGGTTTAGTATTGTCGTAGAAGAGGTATCCTCCTGGTTTAACGCTTTCCACGTCCTCGACAAAAGTCTCGGCATTCATCGCCACCATGATATCTACACCTTCTCGTCTCCCTAAGTAGCCTTTTTCGCTAACCCTGACTTCATACCAAGTGGGCAAACCTTGTATATTAGAAGGAAAAATATTGCGACCAGAGACGGGAATTCCCATTCGATAAAGAGCCTTCGTGAACATACCATTCGCACTCGCCGACCCCGAGCCATTCACATTCGCAAAACGGATTACGAAGTCATTGTAGATCGCCTTCATTCGGCAAAACTTCCAAGTTGCGGCACATGGACTACGGAACGCTGCATATCCCATGCATTCGTGGGACATCTTTCCGCGCAGAGACCGCAATGCAAGCACACATCTTCGTCCTTAACCATTACTCTTTCAGTAGGGAGCTCAGCCGAAACATACAGATCCTGCTCTTTATTCTCGGCAGGAGCACTCAATGATAATCTGAGTCCATCTTCCTCATCATTACCGACAAAAGAAATACAATCCATTGGGCAAATATCAACGCAGGCATCGCACTCGATACATAGACTTTCTGAAAACACCGTCTGAACATCACAATTTAGGCACCGCTGGGCCTCCTGTTCAGCCAACTTCTTATCAAAGCCCAGCTCGACTTCTGTTTTTATATTACTCAGCGCAACTTTGTGCTCGACCAAAGGAACCAGATTACGCACAGAGGGATCATGCTCGGCATCATATGCCCACTCATGAACGCCCATTTTTGTCGATATGAGATTCATACCCTCAGGTGGACGGTCCTTTTTGAGATCTTTGCCCTGACAATACAAGTGGATGCTAATGGCAGCCTGATGCGCGTGAGCAGAGGCCCAAATGATATTCTCCGGCCCGAACGCGCTATCACCTCCAAAAAAGACTTTCTCGTTGGTCGATTGAAAGGTTACCTCATCCAAAATCGGGCAATCCCATTTATCAAACTCTAATCCAATATCTCTCTCAATCCATGGGCAATGATTATCCTGGCCGATCGCCATCAAGATGTGGTCAGCTTCTATAAACACGTCCTCTTCACCAGAAGGCTCATACGTTAGTCTGCCACCTTCACCCTTTACCGGAGTCACGCACTCGAAAA
>CAJWGQ010000203.1 GCA_913041025.1 uncultured Gammaproteobacteria bacterium
CCGACCGGTTTCTCGTCACTACCAAGGTCATTGTTTTGATTTTCGTCTTTTTTAGATTCGTCTTCAGATGGCGATGGTTGAGCTGCACTACCCGAGAAGGCTGAGCGCAGATAACCGATCGTCAAGGAGACCCATTTTTTTACCTCTCTGGGAGAAAGACAAAACGCAAACACCAGGAGTAAAAGAAGCAGCGAGATAGGTCTTCCCAGAACCGATTCTAAAATTCCCCAGCCAGAATTTCCTATTGCTCCGCCCATGCCCGATGAACCAAAAATAGCCGAAGCAATAAATATGAGCCCAGCGAGCCTATACTGATCTAGACTGCTCATCTTGCGACCTTTAATCTGAACAAAAGCAACGTAACCTGTAACTAAAGGAAAAAACCAGGCACCAGTCCCCAGCACACCCGTCAAAGCAGAACCAACTACGTTACCCATAGAGCCGAGAAACTCGGCTTGGCCTTGATGCACCTGCAGAAGACAAAGCCCAAAGTAACCTGACAAAGCAAGCAGCGTATAGGGGCTAACGAGAACCTGTCTTAATAGATTTTCTTTTTTTTTCCTAGCCAATGGCTCCCTCACTTTTACATTTTTTCATCTAAAAAAATCCAACCAGCCAATCCCAGGCTGTAGACCAGCAGCTAAACACGTAGGCTATGGCCTCATCAGGGCCATCAAGGAAATAAATAAGCGCCCAGCCGTAGATCATGACATTAGCGGTAGGCAAAAACAAAGCCGCAAACAGAAAGCCTGTCTCCTGCAGGTCAGTCTGACCACTGTGGGTCTCAACATAGGTCGAGGTCATGTGGTAAGCCATAACAGCGCCTAGCATAACCTCGATAGAGTCGTAGTACTGGCGATCGACAATAACCGACAGAATCATCGGAATCAGCATTAGAGTAGGAAAAAAATACGGAGCGATATAGATCAGCCAGTTTTCGCCTCCCTCGATATAGCAGACACCACCAGAATTCCAAGTAGCCTGAAGGCCTGTGACTTTTTTGAAGGTGATCCACGCAAACAAAGCGTGAGTTAATTCATGCTCGAAGGTTGAAAAAAAAGATCCGGCAGAGCGTTTGCTAAAGATAAATACCCAGAGCAAGAAGTATCCGACAAAGCCAATGAGAATAGTAACCTTACTCGAAAATAGTTCGCCTACAACTCCCGAATCCCTGAGCTCGATCAGAGAGAAGGGTAAAATTAAGATCGACGCCGCAGCCAGTGGCCACTTGATAATCTCTAACCCTTTGTCAATAAAACCTGAAATTGACACGGAACTTTCCTCTATACGAAGGGTATAATTTTTTCTGCGATATCTTCCAGCACTTTGAACCTTGGGTCAAAGGAAGGCAGATTCATGACCTGATTGAGGCCCGCTTCGCTAAGCGCCGCGAGCCTTTCGATCAGCTCGTCTTGAGTTCCGACCATGCAGGTAGCCTTAATTAGATCTGGGGTTACGAACTTTTCCTCTTCAGGCAGAACCCAGCAATTATGTCCCAGGTGTATCCGTTGGTGCCTTCTATCCTCCGGATAGTCTTCAAGAAGTCCCGTGTAGTCGTCCCAAATTTCAGACATCGCGTTTGGGGGTTGGTGGCCGAAATTCCTCCATTGATCGTAGGCATAATGCACCGACGCCATGACCATCGCACCGCACTCAGATTTAATTCTGACAGAGTCAATGGCTTCATCTTCGTCTTGAACAATCATTGCAGTGAGCCCGGTTGTGTAAAATTTGTTGCGGTCAAAGCTCTCTGGGCCATTTGATTCCATTAACCCCCAGAGCCCCTCCATCACTGCTGGACTGGATGGCACGGCAAGAACTGCTCCATCTCCATATTTTCCTGCGAGCGCAAGCGAACGAGGACCAAAACCAGACACGTACAAAGGAATCGAGTCCTCAAAATTTACGAAGCCTTTGTCGGGCATAATATGTTTTATTGGAATCTGCTCACCTTGATGATTTAAAAGAGACTCCTCTCCTCGCAGCAGAGGAGCCAGCTCCTCAAGGTAACTATCAAATTTAGCTATTCTCTGGGGAGGAAGCCCCATTACTCGCATAGCGGTATTCCCAGCACCCACTCCAAAAAAAGTCCTTCCAGGAGCAAGCGCGTTTATTGTTGCGATCCCTGCAGCATTTACGGAAGCAGGACGGGTACCAGTGATTGCAACTCCCGTTCCTAAGTTAATAGTGGAGGTTCGATAAGCAGCAAGTGCAAGGGTCGCGTAGCAGTCCGACCAGATCATTTGACTGTCTGCCAGCCAGGCATGTGAGTATCCAAGCTCCTCAGCTCTGACAATATAGTCGGTGTCACCTATGTGGCTTGGCACGCAAATACCTATATCCATCCAAAAACTCTCCGCCTAGTCTCAGGTAACGAGTTTGCCTCAAATAAGTAGGATACGAAAGACGATCACAAAAACTCCTGCTATCATCGACCATGGAAGAGCAATGCACCCGGTGGTGCGCGCGGCCTTCAAAGCCGTTGAGCTGCTGATAAAGTGGCTGGAGGGTTCGACTCCTTCCTCTTCCGCCACCAATACTCTAAAGCCAAGTAAAATCAAGAGGTTGAGTTTTTAAGGGGCTCTTAGGGATACCGATTGTTTTTGCAGTTGGTTTTACTGCATTAGCATCTGCTGTTGATCGTTTAATTGCATGGCTTGGCATGAGTCAGCAGTTGCCGCGTTCCCGCCTACAAATTCCTTGGTTATTCCCTAAATTATCAACGCGGTGTACCTATTGCGGATGACCCTGAGTTATAATTCCTGAGTCTATTTAATAAACGGAACTCGCTGTGCTAGCCACTCAAACCGCCCAATCTGTGATCGACCACGGTCTAACACTTGGCGCTGACTTCGCCGAAATTTTTGTTGAGAAGAGTCAGTCTAGTAACGTCAACACGCTCGGAGAGAAAGTTCAATCAGTGGAGTCAGGTATCGACTTCGGGATTGGGCTCAGACTGGTCTATGGCACAAAGGTTTTGTACGGGTACACAAACAATCCAAGCGCCGAAGAAATGATGAGGATTCTGTCGGACCTGGCAGCCCGAGATCTGCGAGACCCTCTAGTGGCGATGAATGCCTTTGATTATCGAGATGCGCCGGATCGTCATCCTTTAAAAAAGGCATTGTCCGAAGATCCTGCAATCGAGAGCCGGATCGCCTACTTGCTAAAAGCTGACGTCGCCGCCAGAGCCGCCAGCAATCTTATTTCCCAAACTCGGGGTATGTGCCGCGAAGTTGAACAACGCATTGAGATATTTAACAGTGAGGGTTTGCACACAGGAGATACACGCCACTACGTGCGCGCAACCATGACATCGATCGCGTCAGACGGCTCGAAACAGGCTACTGGCATGAGGAGCGATGGCGGCATGATCGGTTGGGAGATTGCTGAAAATCTTGATGCAGAGAGAACAGGCGCGGAGGCCGCGAGGCAAGCAATCGTTAACTTCGGAGCAAAAGCCTGCCCCTCAGGAAGAATGCCAGTCGTCATCGGTAACGGATTCGGCGGGGTGATTTTTCACGAAGCTTGTGGGCATCTATTGGAAACCACTTCAGTCGCCAAAAAAGCTTCAGTCTTCCATGACAAACTTGGGGAGATAATTGCAAACCCAGCAGTGAGTGCATCGGACGATGGCACACTGACCAATGAATGGGGTTCACTGAATATCGATGATGAGGGAATGGAAACCCAGCGAACTCATCTAATCAAGGATGGCAAGCTAGTTAGCTTCTTAGTCGATCGCATTGGATCACAGCAAACTGGTTACGACCGGACCGGATCTGGGCGTCGTGAGTCCTATAAATATGCACCAGCATCACGTATGCGAAACACTTTTATAGAGCCCGGTGATGCAGAGTTCGACGACATGATTGGCTCCATCGATCGCGGTATCTATGCCGCCCAAATGGGTGGTGGGTCAGTTCAGCCCGGCACCGGTGAGTTCAACTTCGCGGTGACAGAGGGCTACTTCGTAAAAGACGGCAAGATTCAGCATCCCGTCAAAGCAGCTACTTTGATCAGCACCGGGCCAGCTGTCTTGAAAGAAATCTCAATGGTGGGCCGGGACTTCTCTCTCGCATGTGGCATGTGTGGCTCCGTCTCTGGCACAATCCCTGCGGCAGTTGGCCAGGCATCCCTCAAAGTTGATGACATCTTAGTAGGAGGCAACGCATGACGATTGAATCACATGCAGACCAAGTACTATCGCTGGTCGTCAAAGCCGGAGGCAAAGGAGATCTGATTGTAGATCAAAGCGATGCTATTTCACTTAAAGCACGAAATGGCCAGCTAGAGGAGCACAAGGTCACATCGAGTCGCATCTTCGGATTACGCGTAGTCAAGGACGACAATGTCGGCACTGCCTATAGCGAGGCAGCTGACCCTGATTCGTTAGAGTCGCTGGTTGAACAAGCCCTCACCAATGCAAGCTACGCGGCCCCCGAGGTTCACGAGAAAATTCTCGCCAATGACGCTCGACTCTCAACCGACGACGCCATTTTTTGCCCGGCGGATTCAGCCACGACCGAAGATAAAATCCAGCTGGCACTGGAACTGGAGCATGAGCTGGCGTCCAAGGACAGAGTCAAGAATGTGCCTTACAACGGAGTTCAAGACGGCACAGCTGAACGACATGTGTTTTCCACCGCCGGCTTGCATGCATCTACACGGAGCCATTCCTGTTCTGCTTTTGCCTACGCGTTGATTGAAGAAGATGGCAAGAACGCAATGGAGGGCTCCGGTCAGGTTGCTCGTCTTTTTTCCGATCTCGACAAAACCTCACTTATCGATAAAGTATATCAGGATTCGATCGATATGCTGGACGGAGAACCTGTAGCCAGCGCACACTATGATGTCATCTTCGACAAGGAAATGCAGGTGTCGCTTT
>CAJWGQ010000204.1 GCA_913041025.1 uncultured Gammaproteobacteria bacterium
TGAACTGCTCAGGGCGTTCAAAGGGTGTCATCGTTCTAAAATCCCAGGTGCCCTGCAGGCTAGGCTTCCCCCAATCAGTCTTTGGGACCTCTGCATAAGAGTGACTGCTTAAAAAAGCCGACAGTCCGATCGCAAGCAAATACTTAGCTAGGTACATGGTAGGTTGCTCCAAATTAAAATAGCTTTTTAACGGTAGGCTGGTCCATATCCTCACCTTTCCGAAGATGTCCGTAAACTGCGTCTTCTGCAAATTCAACGCATTTGTATTCAAGAATTCTGGCGTCATTCCCCTTCCTGCGATAGAGGGTCAGCTGTATCGTCCAGGGCCTCGTAAAGACCTTCGGATCCTCAATCACCGCCTCATAATTGATATGGTCTGGCCCCATCAAAGTATATCGCTCGGTAACCCTAAGCTCTTCGCTATGGTAATTACCGGCGGCATCAAGCCAGGTTTCCGCGACTTGATCTGTCACGACCACCACTAAAGTATCACCTTCCCATCGAGCCGTGGAATACCCCATCCATGAGGGTAATTCAGCGCGGGTATCTGGGCGATCTAAATGGATCATTCTGCTATTACTACCAAACTCGTATGCTATAAAAATTTTGTTATCTGATTGAATAATATGAAAGGGAAATGGCATGTAGGTTTGTCTGGGTATACCCGGGATATAGCACTTAACAGCAGGGTCTAATTTGTTCCATTCGTCACGATTAGCCTTGCGCTGGACTAGTGCAGCTTGCGTATAGGGAATGGTTCCGCCCTCCACGTAACTCACTCCTGCGGGAATTCCTCCAAGCGCCCCTAGAACATGAGTTCCAGGTCCTTTAAAGGCATTTTGGCCCTCAAGATTCCAGTGCGCAGAACCTAGGGCTTGCCAAACACCGTTTAGATTAGGCGTACCAAACTTCTCTTCAGAGGACACAATAGTATTTTGTTGGCCAGCACAGCCCAGGAAAGAAAAGAGACACGTGCAGGCTGACAAAACATAAATTAATTTTTTCATTTCTAACTCTCCCCAAATCGGACCTGAGAACCGGTCAATGCCGAACACCTTATTTGCTAGGCAATGATCCACCACCGCCCCCCTCGTTGGGGTCTGCTCCATCCCGCGGGGCACCTGTACCGGAGGAGCCCATAAAAATCCTCTCGCCATCAGCAAAAGTGATGTCTCTGCCACTTCCGCGGCATTTTGGTTCACAGTCGGGGTCCTTACTCTGATAACCTCGAACGATGACATCTGTACCTGGTTGTAACAGCTTTTTGGTGAGACCTGCCCGAAGAAGAGTATTAGGCGTCCCGCCCTCCATCATCCACGGAGTAACCGATCCATCCTCTTGCAACACATCGACATGCACCCAACTGTGCGGGTTGATCCATTCGACCCGAACTATCGTTCCAGTAACACGAAAAGGACGATCCGCATCGAACTCAGAAGAGAACGCATGATGACTCTCTACTTGAGGACTCACAGAAAATAAAAGCGCGAGCGCCAACATAAACAACTTATTCATTATCCCCTCCCTCGATCTATCATAACTCGTACTCTTTCCGAGCCAAACAGCAAGTACTTAAGTAACCTGCAAAATTACCCCTATAAACCAAAAATTGAAAGCTACCTGCTTAGAGAAAAAGTCTTTAATACGCCGGGGTGCAAAAGGGCGCATAGAATGGATCTTCACTCAAAACTGATTTACGTGACTCGGTATTGAGATAGTCAAAATAATTCCATATCAGATTTTGAGAAAGCTCATCCTGATCTATATTCGTTTCCAGTGCTTCAATCATAACCTGAGCGTCTTCCTGCGTGATGAGGTCCTGAGGAATGTCAGCCAACACATCTACAACATCCTGGATGACTGCATCGGCCGGACTGTAATCCCCCTCTTTAAGTTCTAGCGCCCACCTCCATATGGACTCCGCATGCAATTCCCCGTTTTGCCAACTCTTTAGCTGACCAACTAATTCATCTCGTTGCAAAAGCTGCATTTTTATCCTCTGGCTATCGTTTAACTTTCGTGGCGCGTAAACTTAACACAGTATAGCGGGCCCAATAAGAGGAAGGTTTATGAAATTTGGTCTTTTCATGTACTGCACAGTCGGTAGAAGGAATGAGCTGGAACAGGGCATGGCTGGCAGAAAACCAGAGCTCTATCAGCGCATGCTCTCAGAGATTGCTCAGTACGCAGAGTTCGCAGATCAGGCAGGTTACTTTGGTTTCGGGCATCCAGAACATCACCTCCAAATAGAAGGCTTCGAGATATCGAACGACCCCTGTCTCATGGCTATGTGGTTGGGCTCACACTCCAAAAAAATGAAAGTCATTACCTGTGGTTTCGTCTCCACGGCAAACAATCCGCTCCAGACGGCCGAGAAAATTTCGACGTTGGATCATATGCTTGGAGGGCGATTCGGTGTCGGTCTGGTTCGGGGATATCAAGCTCGATGGGTCGAAAACTATAAGGTGTTACCAGAGCTCAATGCGGTAGGCCCGTGGAACGCGAAAACCGAAGCGGACGACATGAATCGGGAGTATTTCGCGGAATTCGTAGACATTGTGGTTACTGCCCTAAAAAGCGAGACAATGAACTACCAAGGTAAGTTTTGGTCGTTCCCTCCTAAAGACTTCGTTAATCCACACGATCATCCGGTTTACTCAGATTATGGTCAGGGCGTAGACAAGAACATGGCGATTTCTGAGATTGGGATCGCTCCTAAGCCACTGCAAGATGAAATTCCTCTTTACGGAGGTTTCTCTCAAAGCCTAACCACTGCAAAGTTTTGGGCAAAGTATAAGGGAAAGCCAATCGTTCTCTCAGGCAACACGGATTTTCTAGAACTGCTCTGGAAAGAGTGGAGTGATGAGGCAGAGCGGCATGGCCATACGGTGGAACAGGGCAAACAAGCTTGTTGGGGCGGGATCATGATCTGCGCCGAGACCGACCAAAAAGCTCAAAAGCTCTATGAAGATATGGCTTGGTTTTGGAAGACCTGGTCAACTCCGTTTGGACAAGGACTACCAGAATTATTGGTAGGCTCACCCGACACGCTTAATAAAGAGATAGAGCGAATAGGAAAAACCGTTCCTATCGATGAAGCCATTCTTTTGATACCGCAAGGGATACTTGAGCCATCTGAGTTACTCGATTCTCTGGATTTATTTTCCAGAAAAGTGATGCCTAATCATGGCTAATCCGGCTTTTCGCATATCCTTACCATTTGCAATTTTAGTTCTCTCGATCTTTATAACCAGTTCTCTCACTGCCAACACTTCTAATGGGTATGAAGGAGAATGGCAGATTAACTCCGAAGCGACAGAGGCTCTAAGAGAACCTTACAAAGATAATTCCAACCGTAAAAAGTCTCGATTCCGTTCACAGATGTCTGTGGGAGGAATTCCAATGCCCCGGTCGGGCGGACAAAGGGCGATGTCTCAACTGACCGCTCAAAATCCAATGGTATTAAGAAGTTCCGAGATGGCCATTAGCTTTAAGGAAGATGGAGAAATCCACATAAGCTACATGGGATTAGGCGAAGAGATATTACGCAAAGGGGAGTATCGCGGTAGAAAAACAAAATGGTCTGCCAAAGGAATTAAACAAACCTATAAAACCACCGAACGCCGAGTAACAAAAATCTGGTCACTCAACAAACAAGGACAGCTACTAGTAGAGGTCAAAATCAAACCCAATGAATCAAAGCAATTTGTGACTAGAGTCGTCTTCGACAGAAAATCAGTTTAGTAATGCCAGTCCGATAATGGCAAAAGAAGAAAATGCAGACACTAGGAAACTAGCTATTCGGAATTTTACCTTTTCATACAAATAAAAGTAGCCATGAACAAGGCGCGCTGCTACCCAGACGATGCTCAAAATGCTCCAGGCCCCAAGAGGGTCTAGCTTCGCAAAATACCCGCAGAGATTCGCGACTGAGAATAAGATCAGCGCTTCCCACGAGTTCATCTGTGCTCCGACGGTCGATGCCCCTCTACCAGTAAGTAAGTTCGCCTGAACTCTAGGTTGTTCAAAATCGACCCGACCGAGCTGCCGTTGCCGATAGGGCAGCGCCGCAGCGGACCATATCAATGGGATCAAACAGCCAATCAAAAGACAAATAATTTGCGTTGTCATCTAAAAGCTTTCACCTCACTTCATTTAATTAAAACTCATCGGCTCGACAGTTCGACTACCGTGAACCGTTGCTAAGCGCGTTCTATCTACTTTAGACAACGAGCCGACCACCAAAGTATACGAATTATCGATCATACGTCTCACCTCTCCAGAGGGTATAGAGTCATCGAGTAAAATAGTATTCCAGTGTGTCTTGTTCATGTGGTAGCCGGGCAAAATAGAAGGAAAAATCTCTCGGAGTATTTGCGCCTCTTCAGGGTCACACTTCAAATTGATCCTCGGCAGATCTTTAGAAGTAAACAACAAACCAAACATCTTCGATTTAATCTTGAAAACCAATGTACGCTTTCCAAATGGGTAATCAAGCCATGATTCCGGTTGAGAGAGAAAATAGATTTTTGCCTCGTTATCATCCAAGCTGTTTTCCTGACATATCCATTCGTAATTAGTTAGCTATGATAACGCTCGACGATATTCCTAGAGAATCGCTTACCTTTAAATTCATTCACGCTTCTGGCCCAGGGGGACAACATGTCAATAAGGCTTCCACTGCGGTTGAGCTGTCCGTTGCCATCCACAGCTTGGGCCAGCCTTCAGCATTGATTAATCGCTTGAAACTAAGAAACTCTAACAGAATCAACAAGCGTGACTACCTAGTGATTCAAGTAGACAGTTTCAGGTCCCAGCATCGCAATCGAA
>CAJWGQ010000205.1 GCA_913041025.1 uncultured Gammaproteobacteria bacterium
TCATTATCTTTTCCGGCAAGAATTGGTATCCGCATCGATTGGGCACATCATGATTCAGTCTGGGCCAGCCAGGGCCGTCAATCCCAAGGCGTTTATCCTGACGGTATTGCCATCGGAAAAATTCTTCTGAAGCATGATGGGCTCCCTTTAGGACATTGGTCTGGCCGCCCCCTGGCATGCTTTGATCACTCAAGCAGATGAATAAAAAAGCTGTAAAACTGCCCAGGGAGTTCGTCATAGCAGGGTCATGAAATAACGGAGCGTAGTTGACGCCGATGTTTTCGGGGCATTTTCCAATGTCGCCGTTCCGCCCGCCCGTTATATATTGGGTGTAGATCTCATCCGGTCTGCCCTCGACAGGAACTTGTGGGGTGGGGAAAACCGCCTGCCCATCCAAATGCAGATTGACGCCATAGTAGGGCTCGTCTTTTTCGAGGTAGCCAGAAGCTGCGTACCCGTCGCCAGGTTTTTGACCTGCTACTCGTACGATGTGGCGCGTGGCAGAGACAGGGTCGAAATCCCCCATCAACTCTCGCATGATAGGAGTTAAAGGAGAGCGGTTCACGAGATCGCAAAACTCGTTCTCATGCGTTAGGTCATCCGCGCGCGAAGCTGTTTTGTAGCGATTTTGAGCAGAAACTACCAAAGCTTCCGGAATAATTCCTCTGAGGACAAAAAAACCGTCGTGGTAGAACTGTCTTTTTTCTTCGTCTGTTAGTCTTGTTTTCATCAGTATTTCGTTTCCTCCTCGCACGCACAAAAGGTTAACGTGGAAGAGCCTCTCCGTAAATGTCAAAGGCACAGGGTAAGGTAGTAAATAATTTGTTTGGAGCGACTTCCTGATCAGAGATTGCTTGGTAATTTATTGCGGTCAGCCATAATTTCTGATGATCTTTATTTTATTTCAAAGCTGCGTAAGACTGATGCGTATGAATTAGGATTCTTGAGGTTGGGCAATGAGTTCGGAACTTGTAGTTGAAGCTAATGGCTTACATATCTGGACTGAATCTTTTGGGCATAATCTACACGCGCCGATTTTGTTGATCGCGGGTGCGGGTGCACAGAGTATCTTTTGGGAAGACGAATTTTGTCAGCGATTGGCAGAGAATGAGCGATTCGTCATCCGATTCGACAACAGGGACACTGGTCTTTCAGATAGCGTCGATTTCGAATCGTCCCCCTATACGATGAACGATATGGCTGAAGACGCACTAGCCATTTTAGATTCCTACGATTTGCCTGCAGCACACATGGTGGGCGCGTCCGGGGGAGGGTTGATTTGTCAGGTGCTTGCTCTCGAATATCGAAAAAGGGTCTTAACCATCAGTGCTTTAATTTCATCGCCTTTAGGGACTGGTTCTAGTGAACTGTCCAATGCAGGTTATGGAGAATTACCTCCACCCACAGCGGAGTTTCTCGAGCAGCTCCAAGATTTTGTCGGCGAGGTGCCCGAAGACAGAGATGCTTTTATCGATTGGACTCTGCGAAAATATGAAGTGGTATCAGGGTCCTTGGAAGCCTTTGATAAAAAAGCTAGAGCCGAGCGCGCTGAACTTGAGTTTGCTCGAGCAAGAAATTTACAGGCAATGAACAATCATGCATTGGCGGTCAACAGATCACCAGTCTCAGGTCGAGCGCTTTTGGGCGGACTAGATGTCCCTACGCTGGTTGTTCATGGAACAGAGGATCCCTTGTTGCCATACGCCCATGGAAAAGCGATTGCCGAAATCATACCGGGCGCAAAGCTGTTGACGATCGAAAGGATGGGTCACGACTTGCCTCGTGCAGCCTGGTCTCAAATCATAGAGGCTATTGTTCAGCACACGACGATTTAATGGGGTTAGCAAGGATTGCCCGGTTCCTTTTATTGTTTAGTTGCTATGAAACTCTTAGATATTTTTTCAAAAAATCGATCTGCGCGAGTCTTAATTCGTCTGCATGATCTCCCAAGGCCAGCAAGTGGAACCCTTTGTCGACAGCAAAAAGTTGTGCTCCTTCAATTTCCTTCGCAGCCGTTTGCGCATGAATAAAAGGCACGTCCGCATCGTGTGTGCCGTGAGCGATAAAAGTAGGACATTTGACTTTTTCAAAAGGTGATCGCTCCAATATGCCAAAGGCTTTCATGTCGTTGTTGGCACCTTCGCGTAGCGTCGAATTGGGAGGCTGTGACAAGATTAGTTTTAATAAAGGTTTAAGTTTGTCAGGACTGGACAAAATTGAATTAGTTATACGAGTCTGGTCGGCTTTGTTTAAAGTACTTTCTCCTTTGACCATCTCCGCGACCATCACGTTTGGTGCGAGCTTCACAAAGATTTTTGTTAAAAAACTGAAAAAGGAGTTAATCAACATGGCCGCGTACCAGGGGTACACTCTTTTTATTGAAATAGCGCACTCCAGCATCAGTGCGGCGACTCGATCCGGATGTCGGGCTGCGAATTCAATACTGGTTGGACCTCCTCCAGAAACCCCGTAGATGGCCACTTGTTCGATTGACAGTTCATCTAGCAGTGCCGAAATCGCATCCGCTTGATCAGCAAATAATGGTCCCGTCGACAGTGGTGTGGCTCCGTATCCGGGTCTGGAAATGCTTATCACTCCGATACCGGCCTGAGTTATCCATTCCTGAAGGTAAGTAGGTGTGCAGTCGCTGGGAGTTCCATGGCTATGGAGTACATAGGGAGGCGCGCCTGTGATCTGGTATTCCATCGGACCTTTCGAGGTTTGAGCGATTTTTCTTTCACTCATGGTATGTTTTCCTAAAAAAGAGCTGTTCAGCTTGTGTGAATTTAACAAGTTTCGTCTTTTGTCACTAGGTTCCTGCAGGCGCGATCAGGTTTTGAGAAAGCGTGCTGGGTTTCAGTGGTCAGGAAATCTTAATTCTGAAATTTTGACTGGTTCTCTATTGGAATAATAAAAAGGATTTTTTAGATAATTGATTATCACGGCTCAAGATGTGATCGTTTTGTTGGTCAGGTAGAATTTGAAAAACTCGCGTCCGATTCTAGGTTAAATGTGGAAGGTTTAGTTGTATGAACTGGTTAAAAGATCCGCTCGTTGCGTTTCTATCGATAGGGGCCATAATTTTTCTTGTGACCAGTTTTTTTTCGAGCGAGGAAATCTCCTACGAGGTCAAGATTGACGAGATTGATGTCGAAAGACTTCGGGATCAGTGGGAGTTGCAGATGAGACGTCCGCCCAGTCATGAGGAACTGTGGGATTTGCTCAATCAGTTTGTCAGAGAGGAGATTTACTATCGGGAATCGCAGCGCCTAGGGCTTGATATAAACGATTCAATTGTTCGCCAGCGAATGGTCCAGAAGCTTACTTTTTTGACTGAGGACATTGCTACTGCCGCACCAATTGCAAATGCAGAGCTTGAGGAGTACTTCAGCCAAAACAAAGACGATTATCGTGTCGCTGCAAGATACTCCTTTTCTCATCGGTATTTTTCGGTGGACCGAAGAAAGGATGCTAAAAGTGACGCCAATGAAGCGCTGATTAGTCAAGAGCCTGGCGACCCTTTCATGCTACAAAAGCACTACATTGCTCGCTCTGAAAGCCAAATCGGAGCCTTATTTGGAAGAGATTTTGCTAAAGCCTTGTCAACGATGGAGGTGAGTTCCTCTTGGCAAGGGCCTTTGGAGTCAGCTTACGGTTGGCATGTGGTTCGGCTAGAGGATGAAGAAAAAGAGCACGTGCCCGATTTTGTCGTCGTCTCCGAAAAAGTAGCTGTCGACGCGAAGCAAGCTGCCCGTCGTGCTGCAAATCAAGCCTACTACGAAGGGTTAAGAGAGCGGTACAACGTCCTCTTTCCGGAAACGCTTAAAGATATCTGATGGTGTTACGTCGCTCGGTTGCCTTTTGTATTTTAGTTATGCTGGAGGTTGTTTCAGGCGACTTCGCGATTGCTCACGAGATAAGGCCCGCCTATTTGCAGATAACGGAAGTAGGTAAAGGTGAGGCGAATTACCACATACTCTGGAAACAGCCCGTTGTGCAAAACAGACGTTTGCCGATTGATCCGGTTTTTTCAGATGAGTGCGAGCTGTCTGATCTTTCACCCCCAGAAGTCACCAGTGTGGCGATACTTTATAACTGGCAAACCGAGTGTGATTTGAGTGAGACTTCGATTCACGTTACTGGGTTGATGGTTAATCATACCGATGTGTTGGTTCGAGTTGAGACTCTGGATGATGAGGTTGAAAATTATGTTTTAAGGCCATCAAATCCAACACTTGATTTAAAGGAAGGCGGTGCGCCAGCTTTAGATTATTTCATTATAGGTGTCGATCATCTTGTTTTCGGGATTGATCATGTTCTTTTTGTTATTGGGTTGTTTTTGTTTATCCAGGCTCCCATCGCCCTGATTAAGACGATAACCGCGTTCACGGTATCTCACAGTATTACGTTGGCGCTTTCTGTTTTAGGTCTTGTGAAGCTCGATCAGGGCCCGATTGAATTGGTAATAGCGCTTTCGATACTCTTTCTGGCTAGGGAGCTGGTCCAGGAAGAGAGCAAGCGGTCCCGGCTGACACTGGGCCGGCCTTGGGTAATGGCATTTTTCTTTGGGCTGCTCCACGGTTTGGGGTTTGCAGGAGCATTGGCTGATATCGGGTTGCCAAAGGATGATCTTTGGTTATCCCTTCTTCTTTTTAATCTTGGTATTGAAGCCGGTCAGATCGCAGTGATTCTCGTGCTCGCAATTGTGGCCTGGGCGCTGTCACAGATAAACTGGAAGCAATACTTTAATACGCTTGCTGCTTGGGGAATGGGTTCGGTAGCGGCTTTCTGGACGATAGACCGGGCCCTACTATTGTTCTGAG
>CAJWGQ010000206.1 GCA_913041025.1 uncultured Gammaproteobacteria bacterium
CAAAATCTATCGATTTTTTATCAAACCCTGAAATATATGTGGCAGCCTCAGGGTTTATCCTTTTGTTTTTTGTTTTCTTCCTTTATTTTAGAAAGCGGGCTATAACCGTTTCCCAGGCTTTGTGGGTGGGTTATTTATTAGGTATATCGATTGTTGAAGAAATCGCTTTTCGATTAGCAATGCCCTTACTCCTAGCTGGAGTAACAACAAATTTATTCGCCATTATAATTAGTAATTTACTCTTTGCTGGCATCCACTACTTCACTCTGCGATGGAAACCAATCCCGTGTCTGTTCACTCTCCTTGGTGGTCTTGGTTTTGCACGCTTGCTCGATACCAGTGAAAACATCGTCTTGGTGATACTTGTTCACTGGTTCGTTACTTTTTTAAATACCCCAGTACCACCTAGCCCTAGAACCAACTAACTCTCTATCAAAAAACTGGAGAACAGATTTCTATTATTTATTGGTGAGAATCGGCAAAAATATACCCTCAAGTTATTGCAATTAATTACCTACACCATGATTTTCTGGACGACTCATTCCGACATCTTTAACAGCTGAGCTTTCCGAACTGATTTTCTTTGTTAATCCGAAGATCAAGTCTTTGAGTAATCCCACGAAGTCACTCTGGGGCTATCGACCTCGATAAAAACAGCGCCCACTGAGGCTGTTTTGGGCCAATCGTCTTGGGGAGCACCTCTCAACTCTGCTGCTAAACGACTAATTTTCAGACGCTCATCGTCGTCTCTCACCACCTTGGCATTGCCCCTGAGTAAAATCCCCCGAAGATCGGACATGGTTGTACCATCTTCAACTGCCAAGGAAACCTTAGAGTTACGTTCAATATTTACAACCTTTTGAGTATTGTCCCTGCACCCCATAAAAATCCTGTCGCCGTCTCGAAAATAACCGATCGGCACTGTATGAGGGTAACCATCCTTACCCTGGGTAGTAAGCATCATCCAACCGGGCTTACTATCAAGAAAAGCATCAACTTCTTCTTTGGACATTTTTCCTGCCATCTTAGAGCTCCATTTAATTGACTAAAAATTCGACGGGGTTGTCAGCAAAACTAAACTCTGCGTGCAAATCAGAACCATATTCTGCCTCCACGGGCCTTCCTGGCGAAACGCCCTTCAGAATGGTTATTGCTGTATAACCATTCAAAACCAAACCAAGATCTGTTTCATCATCGGGCTTAAACTCTGTATCTGTTAGTCCAAAATTCAAGTTGCCCTTTCCATCAGCGTTCAATGCACTGCGCTGTGACCCGAACGGCGCAAGTCTAGACCACTTCAGCCCTTTAACTGAGGTGGCGGGAAGCGCTGGAACGTTCACGTTTAATATCGTTTTAGGCTTTGCGCTCTCCATGATTTTTAAACAAGATTCCGCTGCGTCCGCGGCCGTATCCCAAAACCACGGTAGTGATTCATCTTCACTATGCAAGCTCACGGCGACACCTTTCGTTCCGAAATTCTGCGCAGTCAGCACCGCACCGACGGTTCCGCTGTGCAAGGTCGATCGACCAGTATTCAAACCTGGATTTATCCCAGAAAGCACTAAATCAGGAACAGGGCCAAAAGCTTCTAAATGACTTACGATGACACAGAGCGCGGGCGGCCCATTAATCGAGTATGCCTCACCATCGAAATCTGGAATCTCATGCGCCTCGTACACAATATCGTCTTTTCTGGACAAAGGCCCGAGAGAAGCGCCCGTTCCCGAAGCATCAAAATTTGGAGCGACGATAATTACCTCGTGACCCATACGCCTTGCTTTTCGAGCAAGCGCATGCATGCCCTCGCCATCTATACCATCGTCGTTCGTTACTAATATTCTCAAAACAGGTCCTTACTAATCTAGGGTTTCTATAATCAGGCCTTTACAGCCCAGCGACCATCACAGTAATCCAATATCGGGCCTCGATCCCCAGCTGGATCTGAGCCCGATAAGCTAGCCACTCAGACAATGTAAGCGCTGCTCGAGTCAGTGTTACTGATGCAGGAGCACCCGTCATGTGCTTTGACAGAAAATTAACTCAATTCAATACGGAGCGCCAAGTTTGATCACTATCAATTTCGGCGCGATTTAGATTACACTGAAGGCGTTTCCCGGGGAGGTCGCACATGTTTTCCACGAGGTCTTTAGTCGCTGCGGCGGTGACCGCTTTTGTAGTCGGAATAGTTACCAGTCTCGCTTTAAGACCAACAGATGAGCTTGCCGCACCGCAAATCAGTGCAGACAACCAAGAACAAATCGTAAGACACAAATGGCGTATGCCACTCAGTTCATCTCGTAGCCTTCCTGGTTCAGGAGAACAACCTATCTGGCTGACTGAACGAGTCAAAGAAGCGTCCAATGGTTCTTTCATTATCGAGATCTTCGACCCTGGAGAGATTGTTCCAGCGTTCGCAATCAACGACGCGGTTAGCGACAGGAAGGTTCAAGCCGGCTGGACCTGGATCGGCTATGACCAAGGCAAGATTCCAGCGTCTTCACTAATTGCGGCAGCACCCTTCGGAATGGAACCCACTGCCTACGTCGGATGGTGGTTATTTGGGAATGGAAGAGAGCTCTCGGAGAAAATATATGCAGAGCATAATATTAAACCCCTTCTGTGCGCGATCACGGGACCCGAAACGGCGGGATGGTTTTCGGAACCTATAGAGCGAGCCGAAGATCTCAACGGACTAAAAATTCGATTCGCAGGCCTGGGTGGGAGGACGCTTCAGCGACTGGGCGCCTCAGTTACTATGATTCCTGCAGGTGAGATTTTCCAGGCACTTGAAACTGGGGTAATTGATGCCACCGAATACTCACAGCCGGTGGTAGATCAAGCATTAGGTTTTTCTCGAATTGCGAAATTTAACTACTTTCCAGGTTGGCATCAGCCATTCACGGCAACCCACATGATGATCAATCTCGAAGTCTGGGAAGCCCTACCCGCACAGGACCAAGCTCTATTAGACACGGCTTGCATAGGAACGGTCATGTATGGATTAAGTCTCACTGAATCATTACAGGGACCCGTCATAGAGGAATTCAAGAGCCAAGGAATCAGTACCCAGGTGCTATCTCCTGAACTTCTCGAAACACTTAAAATTGCCGCAGACGAAGTAATGGAAGAAGAAGCCTCGAAAGACCTATATTTTAAAGAAGTCCTGGAGTCCCAAAGAGCTTATAAAGCGGCTCACGACCAATGGAGGGAGCTTGCGTATCCAAACTAACAGATTCGCTGTGCAAAAATGACCAAATTAGAATTGCCAGACAACAAATTTTCCATTGTCGCAGATGAGGTGGTTTCGAGAGTCGGCCGCACAGCGAGCTGGATCTGGGTTATTCTTTTATCAATCATCATACTCAATGTAACGCTACGGTATTTATTCAGCGAAGGCAGGATCGAATTTGAAGAAATGCAATGGCACTTGAACTCCATCGCGTTTCTGATTGCCATCGCCTATGCTCATAGACACGATGTCCATATTCGTATTGATTTGATTTCAGTGCGACTAAGCCATCGTGCGCAGGCCTGGATTGAACTGTACGGCACTCTGCTCCTTTTAGTGCCCTTTCTTGTGATGGTTTTAATTTTCAGTTTTCCTTTTGTAGAGAAAAGCTGGAAGGTCAGTGAGATCTCTCAGTCGCCGGGAGGCCTGCCCTTTCGATGGTTGCTAAAGGCCGTCATTCCCTTCTCTTTCTTCCTGTTAGGGCTCTCTATTGTATCGAGAGTCTCCAAATTGATGACCTACTTGGCAGGAACCCGCGTATGAGTGGCTCAGAAATTCTCGCCGTTCTTATGATGGCAAGTTTCATCTTGCTGATCTTTACAGGCTTTCCTATTGCCTGGGTATTAGGGGGTCTTGCCGCTATCTTTACCGCCTTCGCAATCATCTTCGAGGTCGACTTCAATATTACGACCAACGTGGATTGGTATTACACCTCCATGACCATAGATCGCATATGGGATGTCATGGAAAACTGGGTCATGGTCGCACTGCCTATGTTCATATTCATGGGAATTCTTCTCGATCGCTCTGGCCTCGCCAAGGACCTCCTCACCGGTTTTTCAAGGCTTCTTGGAGGAGTAAAAGGTGGGCTCGCGATAACGGTCACCCTGATAGGCGTCTTACTCGCGGCATCAACCGGCATCATAGGCGCTTCAGTGGTTCTACTTGGACTATTAGGCTTACCAGTCATGCTGGAAAATAACTACGACAAGCATTTGGCAGCAGGAACCGTCTGTGCAGTGGGTACGCTGGGCATCTTAATCCCACCTAGCATCATGCTAGTGGTGATGGCTGACCGGATGGCAATGAGCGTTGGAGATTTGTTTCTAGGCGCTCTGTTCCCGGGGGCGCTTCTGGGAGGACTTTATATCGTCTACTTATTGCTGGTAGGTATCTTCAAACCCGAACACGTGCCCGCGGCTAAAACTGAACCGATAGATTTGGCAGCAGTGTGGATACTTTTCAAAGCCATCGTACCAGCGGCTTTTTTAATACTGGCGGTTCTGGGCAGTATTTTTTTTGGATTCGCGACCCCTACTGAGGCTGCAGGGGTGGGCGCTGCAGGAGCCATGCTGCTCGCCTGGTCAAAGGGCGCCCTGAATCTACCAGTCATCAGAGAAGTGATCGACGAGACCTCCAGGACCACTGCGTTCATCTTTGGCGCAATTATCGGCGCGGTCTGTTTCACTTTGGTATTGCGCGGTCTGGGCGGAGACGAGCTAATTGAGCGAACATTAATGGGGCTTCCCTTTGGACCGACTGGAATCATCATCTCGATATTAATCGCAACCTTCATACTAGGCT
>CAJWGQ010000207.1 GCA_913041025.1 uncultured Gammaproteobacteria bacterium
GCTGCCGTAACGCTGCCTGGATATCAGGTGGTATTCATGAAATTGATGAAGAAGGGCAACGCATAGAGAAAAGTGCGCCTCTGACTCGTGTGTTTTTTCGCCCAGATGAAATTGACATTCGGGACAATTGGCAGGTATCTGGTCTTCGTGGTTCAGGTTCCAACGACTTTGTTGCCGAGGATGTCTGGGTACCAGCTGAGCGTATGGCAGGCGATATAGAAGACACAGAATATGCGACGTTACCGATATATCGGTTCCCAAAATTTGCGCTACTTGGAATACCCATAGGTGCTATATGCCTGGGTATGGCGCGAGCAAGCATTGAGGAAGTCATAAGGGTTTCGAAGGAAAAAACTCCTCAAGGAAGTCGCCGTTCGCTGGCTATGCGGACATCCCTTCATGCAGAGGTGGCTGAAGCAGATACATCGCTAAGAGCTGCTAAGGCCCTTTTTTACGAAGACATAAAAGAAGGCTGGGATAGAGCGCAGACGATTTCAGGTTCTTTAGAGGATCGCCGGAGGATGCGCTCGTCGACAGTTCTTGCGGTAAACACCTCGATCGAAGTAATAAGTCAAATGTACAGGTTGGTGGGCGGCACCTCGATTTTTGAAACATCCTGCCTCCAACAACACTTTCGAGACGTTCATGTTGCCTCACAACACATGATGGTCGGTCAGCCTGTTATGGAACTGGCAGGACGAGTTTTGCTGGGTCTTGATGATAATGCTATTGGTCTTTAGGGAAGTGCCTGTCCTTGACCCTAAGAGTGAGCTATCCAAGGAACTAAGTAGTGGAGCCAACTAATAAACCTATGAAAATTAAATTTGGTCTTGCGACTCCTAGTCGATTGTGGTCGTTGGGCTGGGAGGGCCGTCAGCAAACGTTAAGTGAAATCGTTGAGCTAGGGTTCGATCACGTTTTTATGGCTGATCATGTCTCTTTTCGGGATGGTTCTGGCACCGATGGATTTGTTGAGGTGGCCTCGCTCTCTCAGCTCAATCCGAAAATCGGTGTAATGATCAGTATTTATTTGTTACCTCTGCGACACCCACTTCCAGTTGCCAGGCAGCTAGCTAGCATGGCGAGGATCGCACCTGGAAGAATGATATTTGGCGTAGGTATCGGAGGAGACGACAGACACGAGTTAGAGGTGTGTGGAGTAGATCCAAAGAGGAGGGGTGTGCGAGCAAACGAGTCGCTAACGATAATCAGGCGTCTGCTAGAAGGGGAGTCTGTTACTTTCTCCGGCTCAGAGTTTGATATTTCTGATGCTAGGATAAAGCCAAAACCTCGAGAGCCTATTCCTATCCTGGTGGGTGGTCGCTCGGATGCTGCTTTGGAAAGAGCTGCAAAACACAGTGAAGGTTGGATTGGCGTTTGGTGCTCTGCGAAGAGATATGCTGAAGCGCTTGGCATTCTAACTGAAAAAGCAGAAGAATTCGGGAGAAACCAGGTTGACTGGTCTCATGGGTATCAGCCTTGGATCGGCATCGATAAAGAGGATCCCAAGAAAGCTCGCGCTGCGGTGGCAAAAGGCATGGAAGATTTTTATAAAATCCCTTTCTCGAAGTTCGAACGGTATACTCCTTTTGGAACGCCAAGCGAAGTGGCAGAGCAGCTTGTTCCCTACATAGAGGCAGGATGCCGTCTGTTTAATCTGAAAGTTTGTGCCAGCAAGCCAGAAGAAGAGATGGAGCTTGGGGCTGAGGTTTTGGCGCTTCTGCGAAAAAATTAGATAATTGATGATTAGCCACGTGGCTTTAATTCGTCCTTCATGTTTATTGTTCTGAAGAAAGGAAGCTTATATTTAGGTGATCAAATCGAGGTGTAGTGAATAGATGTCGTTAGCTTATGACTATTTGATTTTTGTGGCCGGAATTATTTGTGGGATCATACTTTTTCAGTCCAGCATTATAGCGCCAACGGTGTTTAGAGTTCTTGACCTTGAAGACGCCGGGGTTTTCCTTAGAAAGGTCTTTCCGAGATTTTTTATGTTGATTATGGCTTGTAGTGTGCTGATGCTGATCTTGGTTGCCCTATCAGATAGCTCAGACAAGTCGAGATTCATGCTCCCAGTCGCTAATCTGGTGTTTTCTGGGGTTAGTTATTTAGTGATACCTGCGACTAATCGTGCAAAAGATGGTGGAGAAGAAAAAAAATTCAAGGCACTGCATTCTTTAACTGTCTCGCTTACCCTTTTGATGCTGATACTTAATATTACCTGGTGGTTGTTTTAGCGTTCTCTGATTCTGTGTAATGTTTATGCAAGAGTTGGAGACTTCTTACTAAGTAATCTCAGAAAATTCTATTGTTGAAGTGTAATTTTTTAATCTGACTTTTGAGGTTTTAAATGGACCGTAACATTTTGCTCATCACTACTGATCAAATGCGCTTTGATGCGCTCGGCTGTAATGGTGGCGAGGTAGCACGTACACCGGTTATTGATGCTTTGGCCGCTAGCGGCATCAACTACACACGCGCCCACAATCAAAATGTTGTTTGCATGCCAGCGCGGGCTACGATTGTGACGGGACAGCATGTGGCTAGTCATGGGGTTTGGATGAACGGAGTCTCCTTGCCTGAAGACGAACACACGGTAGCGCATCATCTCAAGGCAAATGGTTACAATACGGCGCTTCTAGGGAAAGCTCATTTTGAACCTTGGTTAGGCAGTCCCGAAGAGTTTTTTGAAAATCGCATGGCAAATGAAGGTAACACGGGTCCGCACCGAGGGTTTGACCACTTAGAGCTGGCGAATCATTTCTTCGAAGGACACAGCCATTACGACCTCTGGATGAGTGAGAAGCATCCTGATTACAAAAAGCGTTTCTACCCTATGATCACTGACAAGGGTCAAAATACGATCGGGGCTGGTTCGACCCAGGCGTGCCAGGTCTGGCCGATGGATGTGCCGACAGAGCTTTATCATACGAATTGGGTGGCTGAGCGCACTATTGAGTGGTTGAAGTCGCAGAACGATAACGATAATTGGTTTTGCTGGATGAGCTTTCCAGATCCTCATCATCCTTGGGATGTTCCCTTGTCCGAGATGTCGCGATTAAACTGGAAAGATGTGCCCCTTCCGTCGTTGTATTACGAAACGGATGCAGAGCGACGAGCGCTTTTAAAAGATAAGCCCAAACATTGGTTGGGATACTATGAAGGGAGTTTGTGGACGAATTTAGAGTCTCCAAGAGAATTCATACCAGCGGAGTTGACGTCTGATCAGATTCGCGAAATTAATGCTATTACACATATTGAGAATGAGCTGATTGACGATGCCTGCGGTCGGGTGTTGGGTTGGCTAGATGATCGCGGCTGGATGTCTGATACAGATGTTTTTTTTACCACTGACCATGGTGAGCTGCAGGGCGATTTTGGTCTTATGTTCAAAGGTCCTTACCATGTGGATGCGCTGATGAGGTTGCCATTTATCTGGTGTCCTGCTGGAGGGGTTGAATCAGTGTCGGTAGGAGCTCCTGTGGGCCATTTAGACCTCGCCCCAACTTTTTGTGAAATAGCCGGAATTGAAATTCCAGACTACATGGAAGGGCAGACATTGCCGGTCTCGGACAACACAGTTCAAGGTCGAGATTATGTGCTTACTGAGTGGGACTCTGAGCATGGGCCAGTAGATATGCACCTTAAAAGTATTTACCGTTCTGACGGATGGCTATGTACTGCCTATGACAAGAGCACACTTTATGAAGGTACAGAAGGAGAGCTCTACAATCTCAAAACAGATCCTGAGCAGCGTGAAAACCTGTGGTCAAAGGAGACCCGAATTCAGCGTGAACTTGTTGAGGCGATACACGACTTGTTGCCACCAGCGCGCAAACCCCTATTAGAAAGAAGGGCACCAGTCTAGAGTCTTCATCATTTGTCATCATCAGCTTTTTTAGACTGCTTCCTTTATCGGCTCAGGAGTATACTGGTTCATCAATTTTAAGGTTCAGGACCAGTTATGAATACAAATCGTCAGTGGTTGCTCGCTAAACGTCCATTTGGAGAGGTTGGAAAAGAAAATTTCGAATACGCCGAGACACCAATTCCAGAGCCTGGGGAGGGAGAGGTGCTAGTAAGGAATTTGTTCTTGTCCTTTGATCCAACCCAACGTGGTTGGATGGAAGATCGAGAGAGCTATCTCCCTCCAGTTCAGTTAGGCGAACCCATGCGGGCTGGTTCGGTCGGTCAGGTAGCTGAGTCTAATCATCCTGACTTCGCGGCCGGTGATCTAGTGCAGACAACAGGAGGTTGGCAAGACTTTGTCATTGCTGCCCCTGGTCTAGGACCTATGGGTCTATCAAAAGTGCCTGATGGCCTTTCACCAGAGATGATGATGTCTGTTCTAGGTGTCACTGGACTGACCGCATATTGGGGTTTGCTCGATTTAGGTGATCCTCGCGCAGGCGAAACTGTTCTTGTTTCTGGAGCGGCAGGAGCAACAGGCTCTGTTGCAGGACAGATCGCCAAGATTAAGGGGTGCCGAGTTGTAGGAATTGCTGGCGGACAGCAGAAATGCGAGTGGTTAAAAAACGAATTGAATTTTGATGAAGTCATTGATTATAAGAACGAAAATGTCGAAGAGAGAATAGGAGAGACTTGCCCAAATAAGGTCGATGTCTACTTCGATAACGTGGGAGGGAACATTCTTGAGGCTGCTTTAAACCACATTAACATGAAGGCGCGTGTTGTCTTGTGCGGCGGTATCTCCGCATATAATG
>CAJWGQ010000208.1 GCA_913041025.1 uncultured Gammaproteobacteria bacterium
TTGACTGAGTTGTACATCCCATTGGTATTGAGCGGGCTTTGTTGGATAGCTGGGTTTTTGATTCCGTTGGGCACAGGAGAACCAGCACCTCGCCAGACGTCGGGGCGGCTCACGGTTTCTATTTGGACTACGTCCGCACCGAGGCACGCAAGGATTTCCGTTGCAAAAGTGCCAGCCCAGGCTTGAGTGAAGCAGAGTACCCGAGTCCCCTTCAACGGAGCCTCTGCATTTTTCTTTTTAGGGTAGCGGTTTTTCTCGGTCGAAAATTGAGCCTGAGTTTGTTGTTGATCCGGTGCGGGGCTTCTGAGTTGCCAAGGAGTTTCTGATAATTTACTGGGAGCACCGCAGGTTTTAAATGTCTTTCCTTGTATGTCGACGTCTACCAGAAAATCGCGACTTGCTAGCTGCTCGTTTTCGATGAGCTCTTGAGTAGTCTGGACAACTCCAGATATACATCGAAAATTGGCCAAACCATGAAAAATGGACCATTTTTCTCTGACCTTGGAACTTTGAGTTAACGCTTCGATGACTGGAATGGGATCTTTCTGGTGTCTGCCCCAACTGGGTATGTAGTCAGGGTTTGCAGCTAATTCTTCATCGCCCAAAAACGTTAGAGCATTTTCCCATTGTTGCCAATCACCATAACCATAATTGATAAGTCCATCTTGGGTTTCCCAAAGAGGACCAGGACTGCCTCGTGTTTTTAATCTGTTAGGGCCATGCCTTAATCGATCTCCGCCCACGAAAATACCCATGATTGCCCATGGCACGCAGGTGAGCGCTGTAGCCTCTAATTCACTGACGTCCACTGTTTCTTTGCATCCCCTGGTCAGAGCTGCGCTTGCAGCAATGAAACCTGCGACCCCAGCGATCAAGCTGGGTTGGTGTGGCGGAAGCTGCAGAGGTTCTTCGTTTTCATATTTGTTTATCTGAGACCAGCCACTATTGACGCAGTGCGTGAGATCGTTGCCCGGCACGTCAGACCAGGGTCCCTCTAGACCATGCGGTGTGATGGAGAGATGTATGGAATCTATATCGAATTGGTTAACGAATTTTCTATCTTGGGTGGTGATGACAATGTCGGCTTGGCTGACTAATTCCTGGATGCTCTCCTGATCTCTTAGAGTAGATTGTTTGTTCCAGTTTACGAATTGGTGTAGTAGCGATGTCTGGTTACGGCCGACCTGCGTCTTTGGTCCCAGATGCCGAGCGATATGGCCGTCTTTGGGTTCTGACAAAATAACCTCAGCGCCAAAATCACCGAATAATCTTGCTGCCCAGGCGCCTGACAGACGATCAGATAGGTCTAAAACTTTTATCCCTTCAAAGGCTTTAGTCATTAACTCTCTCTTTTTAGTTGCACTAATTTTGAATTCATTTAGGGACTGGGACCGACGGTCAATGGTCGAGAATCCGATTGAACCCACTCGCTCATAGAACCATCGTAAACTGAGATGTCAACGTAGCCGAGTAACTTATAAGCGAAAGCGTCAATGGTGGCCGCGATTCCACCTCCACAGTAAGTGATGATGGGTTTGTTTTCGTTCAGTCCTTTTTCTTCCAGTACGACCTTCAGTTGTTCTGCGGGCAGGAAAAAGTCGTCTCTTACTAAATCACCATAAAATAACAGGTGGCTATCTGGTATGTGTCCTCTTCGAGCGTAATAAAAGTCTCCTGTTCCCTCATAGAGCGATTGAGACAGGGCATTGATCACGCAAATACCTTTGTCTGCAGCGGCCTCTACCTGCGCAGTATCTGAAAAAGCGTTTTCATTGGGTTCGCCAACGAAAATTTCCGGCGAGTATGCCTTGGCTCCTGTCTGTATTGGGAGATTTTGGTTAGTCCAGTTGGACAAGCTGCCATTTAGTACTCGAATATTCTTATGACCTGCAAAATGTAGGCACCACCAGGCCCTGGTTGCCCACATAAGATTTCCAGAGGAATACAAGACCACTTCGTGGTCCTTACTTATTCCACTTCGGCCAACAGCTTCAGATAACTTGTCTACCGATGGTATAGTGAAATTGAGAGATCCACTTGTGTCAGCCCATTCGAGAGTCAGGTCAATAAATCCGGCGTTCGGAAGGTGCCCTTTTTCGTACAGGGTTCTTCCGCTCTCTGCTGAGTAACCATTTTCTGATGCCTCCAAAAATACCGAAGTGTCGAAGATCCTTAGACTTGGATCGTTTATTTTCTCTATCAGTTCGGAACTTTCGATCAGATATTGAGGATTCTTATAGCTCACAACCTCTCCTTGTAAGTAAATTGAGATGCAGAAGAATAATTATTCTTCCTTGCCGACTTCAGGGTCTTTGTTCAGAATTTACCAAATCAGAAGTAATGAGTGTATCTCTTATGCTCGCATTCAAATTTGCCTCTTTGCTGAGGTGCCTGTTATTGATAACGTTTTTGCTGCAGCCCTCCGGAAGTAAGAAGGTCTGGGCCGAAACAGTATTTAGTGAAAATGGGGTTATAGCCTCTAGGTCAAGTTTAGCATCGGCAGTTGGTGCAGAGATTATGGAGCAAGGTGGTAATGCGATAGATGCCGCCGTTGCGAGTGGGTTCGCTTTGGCCGTCACTTACCCTTCGGCGGGAAATCTGGGTGGCGGTGGCTTTATGGTGATTCGATTGGCGGATGGTCAGGTGGTGACCAATGACCATCGAGAGAAAGCGCCGATATTGGCGACTAAAGACATGTATCTGGATGACGATGAAGAAATTATAAAAGGACTTTCAACCCGTTCGCACCTTGCTGTCGGTGTCCCTGGTACGGTTGCAGGACTGATAGATGTCTTAGAAAAGTATGGAACAATGCCCCTGACTAAAGTAATTCAGCCGGCAATCGATCTGGCGAGCGAGGGGTTTGTTATCCCCGAAGACCTTGCCCGGCAATTTGAATCTCGGATTAAAGATTTTACCCCGTACAACGCTTCAATGGCGGTGTTCACGAAAGAGGGTATGCCCTATCAGGCGGGGGAGCTGTTCATTCAGACAGATTTATCCCGGACTCTGTCTCGCATCAAACGGTTAGGGAAGAGCGGATTTTATGAGGGTGAAACCGCTAAGCTGATAGTCCAAGAAATGGAGCGCGGGAGAGGTTTGATCAGTGAAGAAGATTTACAGGCCTATGAGTCCGTGTGGAGAAAACCTATTAGAGGAACGTATCGTGGTTATGAAATCGTCTCAATGCCTCCTCCTTCCTCTGGCGGAGTACTCTTGGTTCAAATGTTGAATATGTTGGAGCCTTTTGATCTGGGTGCTATGGGGTTTGGTGTTTCTGAAACGGTGCATGTCATGATCGAGGCCCAAAGGCGCGCTTATGCCGATAGGTCAGAGTATCTTGGTGATTCGGATTTCTATCCTGTGCCCATCGAAAAGTTGATAGATAAGGATTATGCCAAGGAGCGATTCAAGGATTTTAATGTAGGGAAAGCGGGGTCCTCAGAAAAGACTGGCCCGGGTTTGTTTTCCAAAGAGAGCCTCGAGACCGCACACCTCTCGGTCATCGATGATTTGGGTAACGCCGTCGCGTATACCACTACCTTGAACTTATCCTATGGATCAAAGATTGTTGTGGATGGCGCCGGATTTTTGCTGAACAACGAAATGGATGATTTTTCTGCGAAGGAAAATGAACCCAATTTTTATGGACTAGTTGGACGAAAAGCCAATTCAATAGAGCCGGGCAAACGCATGCTCAGCTCAATGACGCCAACAATCGTGCTAAAAGACGGCGAGCCTCTCCTGGTAACTGGTTCTCCTGGCGGGAGCACGATTATCACGACGACACTGCAGGTTATTCTGAATGTCATCGATCATGGAATGGACCTTGATAAAGCGGTAGCAAGCCCGAGATTTCATCACCAATGGCGTCCCGATCGGGTCATACACGAAGAATCCGCATTTTCCGAAGAAACCAAAGAAGAATTGGTGCAAATGGGTCACCGAAATTTGAATACGATTCCTACGTACTATGGACGAGGTATTGGAGATGCTAACTCGGTCATGACACTCACTAATGGATTCATCGGTGTCTCGGATCCTCGCAATGCAGGAGGTGCCAAAGGAGTTCGGGAGAGGTAAATTTCGGACAAAAATTGTTCCCGCTGGGGATTATTTTTCTCTTTTCAAGTCTTGTGATTCTTGTTGGTGAAACCATGTTATAGCCATTGGTGATGCTTTTAAAATGTTGAAGGAGAACGCGATGGACGTGGAAAGATGGAGACCATTTACAGATTTTGATTCAGTGTTGAGGGAATACAGCCGAACAGGGCAGGGCGTAAGACGAGCGGACTGGGTACCTCTGGTCGATGTTAGAGAGAGTGAAGAGGCTTACCTAATAGATGTGGAGGTTCCTGCCGTGGCTGCAAATGATCTTTCGGTCAGTGTGGCTGAAAACTTGCTCACGGTAACGGGGAAATCTCAGAATTCAGAGAAGGACCAGGCGGAAAGTTACTACAGGTCGGAAAGACGACGCGGAAGCTTTTCGCGGAGTTTTCGGTTGCCCAAGGATGCAGACTCTGAAGGGATTTCTGCTGAAACAAAAGCCGGGGTCCTGTATCTGCGGGTTCCAAAAAAAGCGGAAACGATCGCGAGAAATATAGAAATTAAATCAGGCGACTAGCCCTATTAAAATCTCTAGAGGTTCGCTTGCCCAAGCCTGTTAGAATAAACCCTCATTTTTGGGGTGGGGTGGGTGAGCGAGCTAAAGGAG
>CAJWGQ010000209.1 GCA_913041025.1 uncultured Gammaproteobacteria bacterium
ACGGAAACTCAAGTCAGAATTGGCCAAATTAGTCGCTGACGCAAAAAAAGATGGGCAAAATTTAATAGCCGACTTTGCTAAAGATATTTCAATACAATTAGATTCTATTGGGAAGAAAGTGACTATAGAGGCTCAAGATAATATCAGGACATCATTAGAGACTATACTAGCGGGTCATAATTATGCTGTTTTAAATGGGGAAGGGGCGTCAATAACAACCCTTGGGTCGTCTCCGTTTGCAACTGTCAAAGATAGCAACACTGTAACAGTTACCCAAGCCAATCACACTTTCACACAAAATGATTTTGTTTCTTTCCGTTCGATAGCTGGAGATAATGTTAATGGGCTCGATTTAAACAAAACATTCCTGATTACTGGGGTGTCGAATGGGTCGTACACCGTACAAGCTGACACAGCGGCGACAGTAACTGGTTCTGCTGGCGGTTCCAGTGTTGAGGTTTCAAAGGTCACGGATCGCATGAATTTTATTACGGATGCTAAACTCCTAGTTGATAGGGCATTTTCAAAAATAAAAGCGGAACGGGTGGCGCTAGACATAGAATTATCGCGTGTAAACGGGCAATTGAATACCGAACCGGAGATAGAGTCAGAATTTTTGAAGCCGCTCAAGAATACTGATTATGCTGTGAAATTCATCGAGAAATATCTGCTGATGCAGGACTTAGCCGTCGCTGGAAACTCAATTGTTTCTACAAACAACAACGCATTAGCCGTAGGACTTATAAAAAATATATCACCCTCCAGGGGATTAGGTTTAAGCGTTAATTTTTTATCTTAATTTGTTGGACACCCCATCAGTTCTGGATCTATGTGCCAGATACAAGGGGGGCGGTTAATCTTCTTAATGTTGCGATGAGACTGAGTGCCGTAATTTTCCCTGTTTTGGGGTTTTCTTCTGTTGGAATATTTTCAATTGTCATAGTAAACCGGGCGCTGTCGGCTTCTACTTCGATAGTATGCATGTTGCGATCTACGGAGGGGTCAGCCCATATCTGAAGTGTAGTTCTATCCGGTCCGATCCCAGCAAGGCTGAGCGCTGCCGCTACATTAACATTAGCTGGAAAACCTCTGGCGCCGTCACGAGCGGTTCCTTCAAAGACGAGCTTTGATTCAGTCAGATTTTCGACAGAGATATTATTTTCGATCAGGTGAGGCGCCCCGGCTAGTCCTGTTGGAGGCTTTCTTGTTTTTAGGGTAATGCTCTCGACTTTACCTTCTGCCGCTGCCCGCACGGCGTCCAAGCCTATAAGGGCGCCTGTAGGTACGATAATTTTAGCGCCTGTTTCTTCTGCTCTGTTAATAAAATGCATCCTTGGCAGCAGAGCGCCAACGCTTGCTGGAATAAATATTTTTCCTGCTTCTATAGTGGCCTCGGCTATTTCGTCAAAAACTGCTGCAGGTGCGCTTTCGATAATTACATCTGATAACGCTACTGTTTCATGAATACTCGTCAGTTTAGGTATAGACTTTAGGCTTTTTAACTTATTTTTTGCTTTGGTCAGATCGCGGCTGGAAACTGATACAAGCCGCATATTGGGTAATTTTTTGGCGTCAATTGTTTTGGCGATTTCGAGCCCGATTGCACCGAGCCCCACTATCCCGACTTTTAGATTTAAGCTCATTGCTTTACTCTCCAAAAAAAGTTCCCTAGTCTTTTGTTATCTGGTTTAAAGTAAGCCTCTAGTAGTTTGAAGTAAATTCAAAGGAATTTATAAAAATTAACGGAGAATGGATAAGGTTATGATCCGAATATTCGTCACAACTCTGTTCTTGTTCTCGTGTTTTGTTGGTTTGAACCAAATCGCAGGCGCTGCGTCAAAAAAATGTTTGCATATTCGGGTTATCGTTCCATTTGCGGTAGGAACAGCCACCGATCTAATAGTAAGAGCTTATGCGGAGACAATAAATAGACAACAGTCTGGCCCACTATTGAAAGTTTTAAATAAAACTCAGAAAACGGTACTTGAAAAAAATATGAATGGGAGGCCAGACGGGTGTCAGATTCTGGCAATCACCCAGTCAGTTGTTTCAAATTATCTTGAAAAAAAGAACAAAACTGAATGGTCAGGATTTACGCCCATAGCGATGCTCAGTAGAACTCCGCTTGCGATTGTCGCTCGAGGGAACCTAAAAGACGCAAATCTCTCCAACATTATCGAAGTGGCTGCGCAAAACCCAAACGTAATCAAAATAGGCGAGACAGATAATTCGTTGGGGCGCATGTTTCGAATGAGCCTTGAGGACACAAGTGATATAGCGTTTGATATAAGTGTCTTCGAAACTGCTAGACAGAACTTTTTGCAGTTACTGAGCAGTGAACTCGATCTGGGAATTATTTCGGCTTCTGCTGCCAAACGAAGAATGGATCTAAAGCAACTAAAAGTTTTGGCCTTAACGGACAATCTTGAAAATTCAAGATTGGTAGGGGTGCCGACGCTTAAGGAACAAGGGATAGATTTGTCCTTTGGAGTGGATAGAGGGATCCTTGCGCCAGCGAATACGCCTCCAGAAATTGTGGAAAAACTGATGGAAAGATTTAGGAAAGCTTCGGAAGACCCGGACCTTGCGGAGAGGTTAGGAAAAATTTATACGAAAACTATGTTTCTTGATCCTGATTCATATACCCAATATTTCGAAAACTTGACCGCCGATTGGTCAGAAATGATAGCGCGCGCTAAGAAGAGGTCGTCTCAGAACTCTGGTTGATCATTATTTGTTGTGATAGTGGTAAAGAAAGTGCTTATCTTTTAGAGCTTTAATACGATTAATAAGGGGGTCAATGTGGAATTTCATCCGCCATATTTATTATTTCTAGGTGACGCGCGAGATCAACTTGCAGCTAAAACCGCCAATGGCGTTCGGGTCTGGCGACCAGAATGGTGCCTCGGGCAATTCCGACTAGATGGTTGCGAAGCAGATTGTTCGGTGCCCGATATGAGTATAGAGGAAGCAGCCGCGGCAGGCGTTAAGACGGTGATTTTAGGTGTCGTTAGCAGGGGCGGTGTAATTCCTCAAAACTGGATTTCTGAACTTACCAAGGCCTTGGAATTGGGTATGGATATAGCTAGCGGTCTTCATACGCGAATCACCCAAATCCCAGAGTTGGTGACGGCGGCAAAACAAAATGGGCGTTCTCTCCATGATGTTAGACACCCAACACGTGAATTCGATGTGGGAAATGGCATTAAAAGAAGTGGAAAGCGATTATTGACTGTTGGTACTGATGTTTCGGTAGGTAAAATGTTCACTTCGCTTGCAATCGAAGCAGAGATGAAAAACAGAGGAGTTAAAGTGGATTTTAGAGCCACAGGTCAAACGGGAATATTTATAGCCGGACGCGGCGTTTCTATCGATGCTGTGATCGCAGATTTTATATCTGGTGCCGTAGAATGGCTATGCCCCGAAAATGATGATGACCACTGGGACTTAGTTGAGGGGCAAGGCTCTCTATTCAACGTTTCTTATGCTGGTGTAACCATTGGGTTAATTCATGGAGCGCAACCAGATGCTATCGTGGTATGTCACGAAGCTGAGCGTCCCCATATGAGGAGTATGCCTCATTTCCCGGTGATAGATCTAACCACGTGTATGGAAGCAAATCTTCAAGCAGCTCGTCTTACTAACCCAAATGTTAAATGCGTTGGCGCTTCGATAAACACATCGAATCTCACTGAAAAAGAGGGACGGGAATTTTGTGAGAAGATTTCTCAGGAACTAAATTTGCCTGCAGTCGATCCATTACGCGACGGTGTGAAGGCGTTGGTCGATAACATTTAACATATTTGTTGGATAACTAAATGCCACATTCATTTAATATTCATGCGGAAGCATGGCCTCTGGCCGGTGCATTCAGAATTTCCCGAGGAACTCGCAAGGTGTCGGATGTTCTGATGGTTGAGTTGGGCGATGGCACTTACATAGGTCGTGGGGAATGTTTCCCCTATGCAAGGTATGGTGAAGATATTGAGAGTGTCCAAAAACAGCTGAATTCCGTCCGATCGGAAATAGAATCTGGATTAGATAGACAGACATTATTTCACGTTTTGCCCCCCGGAGCAGCCAGAAATGCAGTGGATTGTGCACTTTGGGACCTTGAGGCAAAAAGGGCTAACGTTAGGGTATGGGATCTAGCTGGATTGCCAGCGCCAAAAACGGTTACAACCGTTTACACCCTAGGAGTAGACGAGCCTGCTGTTATGGGTGAACGTGCTCGCAAAAACTGTGACCGTCCGCGTCTAAAACTCAAAATGACTGGAGATGGCGCCGACCTCGAACGCGTTAGAAGTATCCATGAAAATGCGCCAAATGCCCGACTTGTCGTTGATGCAAATGAAGGGTGGAGTATCGAACAATATCTTGAATATGCGCCCCAATTTAAGGACCTTGGCGTTGAGATGATTGAACAGCCTTTACCGTCGACAGATGATGAACAGCTGCGCGATGTTGACCGTCCTATCCCAGTTTGCGCAGATGAAAGCTGTCATGATAAGCCTACACTTTCAGCCCTGGCTGGAAAATATGATATGATTAATATCAAGCTGGATAAAACTGGGGGGTTGACGGAAGCGTTAAATTTACGTGATGAGGCTTTGAACCTTGGTTTGAACGTTATGGTAGGTTGTATGATTGGAACTTCTCTAGCGATGGCCCCAGGTGTTATAGTTGCTCAAGATGCGACTATCGTAGATTTAGA
>CAJWGQ010000210.1 GCA_913041025.1 uncultured Gammaproteobacteria bacterium
GAGTGAAGAGGCTGTGCTCGCCTCCCCATAAGGTATAACTTCCCTCAAACATTTTATTGACCCCGTTGTGTGTGGCTAAATTCGGAATTTCAATGATCAGTTTGCAAGTTTTGCAATGGATTATGAAATGGTTTTTCGATAATCGAGTAGCCCGCTTACCAAGCGCTGTCAAACCCTATTTTAGTCTTTACCCTTTCGATAGGTTATTCGGGCTTGCCAAATAGATTCTTACATCGAGCTTTCATTTTATGCTCTAGAAGAGCTTTTCAAATCGTTTCGGTTCGGTTCGAGAGTATTAACCGTGATAAGGTCAGTGCTTCTTTGGAAAAAGTGATGGAGGAGAACAGGTGAAGAATATTGTTGGTATATTTTTGATGGGATTGTTTCTGGTTCAATTAGCTTTTGCGGGCCATCATCAGCCCGGTGAAAACACTAAAAAAGTGCAGGTCGGATATGACACTACTGAAGGTGTTAGGGCTCCGCTCTATGCGGGATCACTAGATACGGTCGATATTTGGATGCGCTATATGAAAGCGCATGATGACAACGATCTTAAGGCTATACGCGAGGCAAATGCCGAGGACTTTAAAGCTTGGGCGTCAGATGGGAGCGTCATTGAAAGCACTGACGCTCAAATCGCTCTGCTGACGGACTGGTTTGCTACCTCCGATCCAAAATGGATACACAAGTACTCGATTGCCAATGAATTTACTGATCAGGATGGGCAACTTCAGCAGTGGGTGACGACAGGATGGGAGTTGACGGAGACAGTTGATGGTAAAGAAGCCAAACGTCAGGAGATTTTTGACGTGCTGATTACCGAGGGCAAGATAAAAACCATTTATATCGCTGCGAGGCCAATTAACGAGTCGGAGTGAGGGTATCAACTTTTTTTCTATGCACTGGGTAGTTTGACAAGTTTTACTGAGAGATAGATCGGCGGCTTGGCTTTTAACGATGTACAGTACTCTTGCTACGCTAACTTTGGCTCTTCATCTGCTTTTCATATTGTTCTGTCTTATGGGAGGTCTGTTGTGCTTGCGCAACACAAAATGGGTGTATTTGCATGTCCCTGCGGTGATTTGGGGCGCGGCAACAGAGTTATGGAGCATTGTGTGTCCGCTGACCTATTTGGAGAATTTTCTTTTGGGTAAAGCTGGAGAGCTTGGCTATAACGGCGATTTTATTGGAGAGTACTTGTTGTTTGTGATCTACCCTGCTGGCCTAACATGGCAGATTCAAATTTGGTTGGGAGTGGGTTTAATATGCTTTAATGGAATCATCTACAGCTGGGTATGGCGTAAAAGAAAATCAGCCGAAAATAGTAAGTTATTACTTAATAAAATTATATAACTAATTGATATTAATGAATATTTATAACCATATTCGAGCAACTTAACGCCATAAGAGACCTGGTACGGTGGCCGAAATCAATAAGCTGCTTATAGCGTATAAAAGATCAATTTGTTGCCAAATGGATCTAAAACAGACATATCAGAACCCCATGGTTGTTCCTGGATAGAGGGGCTGTAGTACTTATAGCTTTTCTTTGTCAGACTTTCATGAAATCGCGTCAATTTCTTTTCGAAAATGCGAACGGTTGAGCCGGGAGTGGCATCTCCAACGTGTTCTGATAGGTGAATCTCACAATCGTTACGCGTGATACCCATATAAAGTGGTGTGTTCTCTTCATAACGGTGTTCGAAAGATACTTCGAATCCAAGATAGTCCAGATAAAACTCTTGAGCTTTTGCTTCGTCGAAAATCCTGAAGATGGGTATTGAATTGTTATTCATAAGTTAGACTACATTTTTGAACAGGGTTCTTTCAAGCTCCAGGCTTAGCGAGGCATAGGATGATTGATGATCTAGATGTTTTATTATCGGTTGCTGAGATTTCAGTGGCATTTGCCGGATTTGCAGGGATTATAACCGCTGTCACAGGAAGGGCAGGTGGCGGTTGGGATCCAGGCAATCTCACCCGATTCAGGCTGATGATTTACAGTAGTCTTTCGGCAGTCGTAGCCTGCTTAATACCGTATGTTTTCCTGCTGAACACAGAGCAGGTGGATTGGGGGTGGAGCATCGCGTTGCTAGGCATATTTTTGTTGTGTTTTTCTGCGTTTTGGATCCGATCGTTTATTCTTCGGAGAAGTAATCTCAATAACTATGTGTCGTTTGGGGTTTCCTTTATTGCGGTTGTGGGGACTATTGCACAATTTGGCGCGCTAGCAGGGTTCTTTGCTCAAGATCTGGGCATTTATTTTATTGGTGTGTTTTGCCTCTTCATACAAACTTGCATCGCGTTCATTCGATTGGTGCAAGGGGCTATACTTAAGTCGGGGGACACTAATTGAGTGTATTCGAGACCTGAGATTTTGAGTGATTACTGTGCTTTTTGGAGAGTGAGCTTACTGTGGCCATTAATATTACCAGGCGAGATTTATTGAATGGGATGGTTGTCGGAGCGGGAGGGCTTTTAGTTAAAGCTTATGCTGGTCCGACTTCCCAGAAGATTAAGTCTCCGTCTGATTTGTCCTATGAATCGGGGTCTCCTGGGGCGAATTATCCACCGACTTTGACTGGCCTGCGAGGCAGTCATGAGGGCTCTTTTGAGGTGGCTCATGCGCTTGCTTGGCAAGGCGAGAAACCCGAGCACTATGAGGCACTGGACGAGCACTACGATCTGGTGGTTGTGGGAGCTGGCATGAGTGGTCTTGCTGCCGCCTGGTACTATCGCAAAAAGATGGGTATCGAAGCTAGGATATTGCTCCTAGATAACCACGACGATTTTGGTGGTCACGCAAAACGCAACGAATTCCATCACCAAGGCAGAATGGTACTCGGTGTTGGTGGTGCACAACAGATTGATAGTCCCAATGCCTGGAGCGAGTCTTCAAAGGAGCTTTTGCTTGGCTTAGGTATTGATCAGAGAGCGCTTGATCAGATGGATGAAAATACTCCTGATAATTATGTGCTTGGGGGAAATCTAAGCGCTGATTTTGGTATGACTGTTCCGGATCCTGGCGGTCATATGACGATAAGCGATCATTGGTTTAAGTTCATGCATGGTCGAGGCGATTATCATCAAGCGATCAGGTCACTGCCAATTCCGGAGGATCAGCAGCAGGCGTTGATCGATTTTGTGGGCGGGGAACAAGATTATCTTAATGACCTTTCTTTGACGGAAAAATATGACTATGTGAAGACAGTTAGTTACAACCGCTTCCTGTCCGATCGGGTCGGTCTCGACAAAGACACGTTGCCCCTATTGGATAATCATTTGAGGAACTTCAACGGAGCTTCAGGTTGGAACCATTCGGTCTTCGAGGCGCTTTCTGCCGGGGCTCCTGGATTGCGTTCAATGGGCTGGATAACGAATTTAATGGATTCAGTGGCTGCGATGTTCATAAGCGATATAGCTGAGATCAGAATGTTTCCTGATGGTAACTCCTCGGTTGCTCGATTAATGATTCAACAGCTTATTCCCAGCGTTGCGCCTGGGATGAGAGGGTTGGAAGATGTAGCCGTTACCCGGTTTGACTACGGAGCCCTAGATCGTGCAGATGCGAACATTAGAATGCGTCTTAGCAGCACTGTTGTTGGAGTGAGAGAAAATAGAAATGAAAAGGTAGAAGTGGATTATGTGCAGCATGGCCGGTCGCTACGCGTGTCCGCCGACCGCTGCATTTTGGCGTGCTATAACAATTTGATTCCTCACCTATGTCCTGAGATGAGTTCTAAGCAGAAGGAAGCTTTGAATTATGGTGTCAGAGTGCCTTTTGTCTATGTAAATGTTCTAGTGAAGGACGGGGTGGCCTTCTCTGGCCTAGGGGTCTCAATTACTCAATGTCCTTATGATCCTTTTCAGTGGGTAAGCAGCGCGCCACCAATGACTACCGGCGGTTACGAGCCTCCCCGAAACCTTCAGGATCCCATGGCGATCTTCATGATGTCGGCTCCGACTCCGGCTGTCGAAACGGATTCTGATACCCGAGAGCTGTACCGTGCAGGCCGTCACAAAATTTACTCAACTACTTTCGAACAGTACGAACAGGAAATCCGTCTTCAGTTGCAATCGATGCTAGGGCAATATGGTTTTGACCACGAGTCAGACATCCTGGCGATCACGGTCAACCGAATTCCGCACGGGTATGCCTACTTCTACCATGAACTGGATGACCCTGAGTGGGAGGAAGGGAAGGCCCCCCACGAAATAGGCAGACAAAAATTTGGTCGAATCTCTATAGCGAACAGTGATTCAGAGGCAAGACCCTATATGGATGCGGCATTTGATGCGGCATGGCGCGCCGTGCAGGAGCAAAGCTGATTCAAGCGGAAAAATTTTCTATCTGAATGGTTCGATTTTATCTGCTACCAGCGTGTAGGAGGCTGTAGCCAGATTTTCTTCAACTCGGCTAACAAATATTTTGCCTTCGATCCAGAAAGGTTCCCAGATCGCTTTGAGTTCATACCCTGGTTCAAATTCAGCATAGATAGTCTGATTGGGCGGAGGAGGCGGTTCGTGGATACACGCGCCGAAGTAGGGAACCAAAAGAAAACGGGTAATAGTTTGTTGTTGTTCGAAATCGACAGGAACTATGAACCCCGGAATTCTCACTTCTTTTTCATTGAGGTCTATGCGAACACGCTCGCCCCAGGGTGTTTGAT
>CAJWGQ010000211.1 GCA_913041025.1 uncultured Gammaproteobacteria bacterium
TTTGTGGAGGGCCCCGAGGGCATCATAGCTATTGATACTGGCGAGTGTCATGAAGAAATGAAGCAGGCGATAGATTGGCTTCGAAAAGAGACAGACGTACCGATTGTTGCTTGTATCTACACCCATTTTCACTACGTTGCGGGCACTACCGCGATTGTTGAAGAGCGAGGAGACGATGATTTCCCGATTTATGGTCACGCGGGGATCCAAGCAAATTTGGATCGATTTGGTGGGGAGGTTGGCCCTCGTGGATCAAGAGGTATGGTCCATCAGTTTGCGATGCTTCTTCCGGAGCAAGGTCCAGATGGTTTGGTGAATATAGGGTTGGGGCGTTTTTATAGAAACCCATCGCATTCACCCTTCACTCCGGGACATTTGCCTGCGACTCAAACATTCAGTGAAGAGTATCGAACCAACATTGCAGGCCTTGATGTCGAATTCTATCCTGCGCCCTCGGATGCAACGGACTCGGTAAATATATGGTTTCCTGAACTTGATCTGGCGATCAATAACATTCTTTGGCCGACTTTTTTCAATATTTTTGCGATTCGCGGCGAGGAATACCGAGACCCCCGGATATTGCTTGGTGGACTGGATGAGTTGATGGCTTTGGATGCAGAGCACCAGATCTGCGCGCATGGGCCTCCGATGTCTGGGAAAGAAGAAATCAGAAGATCGATAGTTCGCTATCGTGATTCGATCCAGTTTGTTTGGGATCAGACAGTGCGAGCCGCAAATCAAGGTCTTACGCTAGATGAAGCAATCGATCGAATTAAGTTGCCCGAGATTCATGAACAAGACTTTCGTACTCAGCAGTTATATGGAGTCGTTGAACACCATGTCAGACAGGTCTACACCGGATTATTCGGTTGGTTTGATGAAGATCCTAGCAAGTTGTTTCCAACGCCTCAGCCGGACCGAGCAAAAAAGATGATTAAAGCCTTTGGTGGTCGCTCAGCCGCAAGAAGTATGTTTGATCAAGCGATGTCTGAAGAAGACTTTCGTTGGGCTTTAGAGTTGGGTACTTACCTTGTTCTGGTTGTTGAGGAAGACTCAGAGGAAGACAAACTTCGCCTCGCCTCGGCATTGCGAGCTGTCGCTTATTGCTCGAGTGCTTCAAACATCAGAAATTGGTGTTTGACCAGAGCGTTAGAGCTCGATGGGAAGATCGATTTATCTCGTTTTCGTAAACATCGCTTTCGAGAACAAGAGATTTTGTCTGGCGAATCTGCGCGATGGGTTCCCATTTTAAGAGTGCTGCTTGATCCGCAGAAAATAGGTGAGCAAGTAGGGAGTATTGGGTTCTATTTTGATGATGGTTCATCTGCTGGTTTGATTATTCGCAGTCAAGTTGCCGTGGGTATTGCCCCCGAAGACTGCGAGATTAAATTGAATTTGACCAAAACCTCCTGGGCAAAACTTCTTGCAGCGAAAGTATCTCTGAGTGATGTGCTTCAGGATGGGAATGATTTGACGGAAAAAGAACGTGAGAAAGTCATTAGCTTGTTGTCGTCATTCGATTTAGTAAGCCTGCAGAGATAGCCAAAGGATCGGATATGAATGAAATCCCCAAAGGCTCGGAACCATTCGAGGGCGACATCAAGCGTCTTATTGAGGACTCTTCTGGTGTGCGAATGCGGCTTCCTAGTCAAGCGTCTGGCAAGCCCAATGTGTTGCTGGTCATGCTTGATGATGTGGGTTTTGGGAGCTGTGAAACTTTTGGCGGTGTTATTCCGAGTCCTGGCGTAGATCGAATTGCTTCCAATGGTCTAACCTTCAATCAATTCCACACGACTGCACTTTGTTCGCCTACCAGAGCTTCGTTATTAACAGGCAGAAATCATCACAGTGTTCATATGGGGGGTATTACGGAAATTGCCAACAGCTTCCCAGCTTATGACAGTGCAATACCGAAAGAGAGTGCGACGATGGCGGAGATCCTGAAACTCAACGGGTATTCGACTGGTTGTTTTGGAAAATGGCATTTGACTCCGAGCTGGGAGCAAAGTCCGGCAGGCCCCTTTGATCGTTGGCCAACCGGTCTTGGATTTGAGCGTTTCTATGGGATCCTCGGAGCAGAGGCGAGCCACTGGGAACCGCCTGTTTATGATCAGACTACGCCGATTGAGCCTCATCTGAATGTTTCTGAGTATCATCTGACTGAAGATCTGGCGGATCAGGCGATCCTTTGGATAGAGCGTCAGAAAGCTTCAGCCCCAGATAAACCCTTCTTTTGTTATTTTGCGCCGGCTGCAGTTCATGCACCTCACCACGTTTCTGAAGAATGGATCAGACCTTTTAAAGGTCAGTTTGATGATGGTTGGGATCAACTCAGATCAACGATTTACGAGCGGCAACTAAAAATGGGGGTTATTCCGCCGACAACCAAACTAACCCCTAGGCCAGAACAAGTCCCGAGTTGGTTATCGTATCCGGATCGTTATAAGCCGGTTGCTAGCCGATTAATGGAGGTTTTTGCTGGCTTTCTTGCGCACACAGATTCTCAGGTTAATCGACTGTTTCAGGCGCTTGATCGAATGGGGCAATTCGATGATACCTTGATCATTTATTTGACGGGGGACAATGGGGCGTCTGCAGAGGGGACTATACATGGCGCTTGGAGTGCCCCATCTTTCCAGAACGGAATACACGAGGATCCTGAATGGTTGCTGGAGCACATGGATGATTTTGGTAGTGATCGTTGTGAGAACCATTTTAACGTTGGCTGGGCTTGGGCGTTGGATTCACCCTTTCAGTGGATGAAGCAGGTGGCATCCCATTTTGGAGGAACTCGCAATGCGCTTGCTATTTCCTGGCCAAAAGGTATCGAGTGTGGAAATGATAATCGACGTTCACAGTTCCATCATGTAATCGATGTTTTGCCAACTGTCCTAGACGCTCTAGAGATTGAAGCGCCTGAAAAAGTGAATGGTATTAATCAAATGCCGCTACACGGCGTAAGTATGCGTTACTGTTTTTCAGAACCGAATGTGGCGAGTAAAAGGACGACTCAATACTTTGAGATTTTAGGCAATCGTGCAATTTATCATGAGGGCTGGATTGCTTCGTGTTTTCATGGGCGCCTGCCGTGGATCCGTTTTGCGGGATTCGAGTTTGATGGGCCAGATGAGGTCTGGGAGCTTTATAATATCGAAGAAGATTTTTCTCAATCGGAAAATCTTGCGGCATCAGAACCTGATCGATTGTTGGCGCTGAAAGAGCTCTTCGATGAAGAAGCACGGCGAATGTTGATTTATCCGTTGCGTGACGCTTCTGCACGAAGGGGAGGCGAATATGCTGTTCCTCATTCATTGGAAGGTCACGATGCGATCACTTATAACCGATCGCATGTTCGAATGCCCGAGCATTCCGTTATGAATCTGAAGAACGTTTCACACAAAATCACGGCGGAGCTTGTGCTAGAAGAAGAGATAACGACCGGGGTCGTTGCCTGTCAGGGGGGCAATATGGGTGGGTGGAGCTTGTACTTTGACGAGTCGGGTCGAGTGACCTATCTTTATAATTGGTTTGGTCATGAGCTGACTTTCTTGTCGAGCGCGCATGCGCTAGGTGCTGGGTCCTGCACGGTTTCGCTTCTCTATCGACATGAAGGGGGTTTTGGGTCAGGTGGTATTGCGAACTTATCCGTAGATGAGCAACTAGTTTCTCAAAAGGTAATTCCTGCAACCGTGCCAGTGATTTATTCCATGAGCGGAGAGACCTTTGACGTGGGCCGGGACACAGGCTCTCCGGTGGGTCCATACCCACACAATTATGAATTCAATGGCAGAATTATTGGTGTTACGCTAGCGAGATTAGATGAGGCTGACAAATCTACAAAAGCAGCTGAACGAAGAGGTAGATTTAAAGCGAGCCTGAGTAGTCAGTGAAGCTTGGATTGAATTGGTCATGAAAAAATTAGTGTTTTTGGTTCTGTTGTTTACAAGTCTTACTTCCTTAGGAAGTCAATATTCAGACACATGGGGCCTGCGAGTAGGGACAGATTCTCCCCCAATCCAAGCTCAGGATCAGGATGGCCAAATAAGAAATTTCGAATCGCTGTCTGGCAAGCAAGGTCTTTTATTCATATTAAGTCGTTCTGCTGATTGGTGAGGATACTGTAAAGGCCAGTTGGTCCAACTGGCAGGATGGCGAGAGAGATTCGAAGGTTTGGGGTTGAGACTTGCAGCGATGACGTATGACGAATTACCCAACCTGAAGAGTTTTCATCAAGCAGAGTCTATTGGGTTTCCTCTATTACGTGATGAAGATGCCAAACACGTTAACCTTTTTCAGGTTCGTGATTTGGATTACCAAAAAGATAGCAGCGCATACGGTATTCCGTACCCCGGTATTTTCTGGATTACTCCAGACGGTAGGATCAAGGCGAAGTTCGCGGTTCCAGGTTTTCGCGACCGGCCCCCTTTGAATGAGGTCTACGATGAGATTAAAAGATTGCTCCCTAACCAGACAAACATTGATTCTTAATAAGGAGCAATGAAGGTTTTTTTGATCTCTTTATTCTGGTCTTTCTAAGGCTGTCAACGGGACCATCATATGGACGTAGTCGGTACCGTCAAACATAACGTAAGGACCTCCCGCATAGGGATCTCTGGGGAAATCTTTCATCATACTTTCAGGAAGCAGTATCATTAGGTGAGG
>CAJWGQ010000212.1 GCA_913041025.1 uncultured Gammaproteobacteria bacterium
ACTCCGGACGGTGCTGCGGATGAAGCGGGTCTCAAGGCTCAAGATATTCTATTAAGTTACAACGGCGAAGAAATTGAAGATATGCAGTCCTACTCCGACTTTATTCGGCAGTCGGCTCCTGGTGAGACTATAACCATCGACATTCAGAGAGGTGGCGAATTGATTTCAATAGAGGCTACCCTAAAAACGCGCTAGATTAACGCAGAGCGCTGAATAAAATTGCCGCCAGAATAAAAAGCTGAAAAAGATAGATTAATCGGTGATTTATACCGGAGCGGGTAGATGCCCAATTATATTTTTCTCGTCCTCAACAAAAAGCGCATTCTGTTATTTCTTACCCCATTTCATTCGTGACCACCTGTAAATTATTCAAAAATATATAAAAAAAGACACTTGAGGCTTTACGGAGACCAAAAAGAGACGAAGTAAGGAAGTTTTCTTACAAATTGTGGCAGGTTTTTATAATGACCAAATTAGTTAGTAGATTTGATAATTTTTGAATTGCAACTATTTGTCTCTACGAAAGAAATCCGCTAACGATTCAGCTATAGTCCGCTTCCAACACTTATATCTCGAAAGGTAAAAGTGAAAAAATCTAATAAAATCTTTCCTGCTCTAAAAGCTTTGGTGATCGTCACTGCTTTTCATGTTTTCTCAGTTTCTGCCCAAGAGCCACCAGAGATTCCTCGTCTAGAGGAACGTGAAGTAAATATTTCGCTTGATGGGTTCGTTGATGAAAGAACATGGGAGAGCATCCCTGCTATCGACGGAATGAAGAGAATTGATCCGGATACACTTGAGGACGCGCAGTTTAAGACTGAAATACGTTTCTTCTACACAGAGAGAGGTCTCTACTTCGGAATAATAAATCATCAACCGGCTGATACTGTAGTCAGACGATTAACAATTAGAGATGCGTCCCCGTTTGATTTTGTAAATGACGGAATAGGTGTAGCAATTGATGCTTCCGGTGAGGGTCGTTACGGCTATGTTCTTCGTATGGGCTTGGGCGATAGTATGACTGATGGTTCAGTTCTGCCGGAACGTCAAGTGAATCTTCAGTGGGATGGTGCATGGGATGGTCGAACTCAGGTTATAGAGGAGGGATGGAGCGCAGAGTTTTTTGTTCCCTGGTCGATGATGCAACTACCGCAGAGTGATATAGAGCGGAGAATAGGCTTAGCGTTTATTAGAGACTTTTCTGATCTTGGTGAACGTTGGAGCTCCCCCGCCTTACCGATGACGCGAAATGTATTTCTTAGCGGGTTTAGGAAGTATGCGCTTAACAACGTTGAATCACGACGGCAGCTTACTGTTTATCCTTTTGTTTCCAGTGTATTCGATGGAATAGGGCATGATGCTACTAGTCGAGTTGGCGCGGATATTTATTGGAGGCCGACGACAAATACGCTTCTTTCGAGCACCCTTAATCCAGATTTTGGTACCGTAGAGTCAGACGATGTAGTAGTGAATCTTACTGCTTTTGAAGTTTTCTTTCCTGAAAGGCGCATATTCTTCCAAGAAGGCCAGGAAATATTCAATACTAGTCCCAGATCGCTTATTGGACTAAGAGGCGGAGGTGGTCCGGGTGATCCGATCTCCCTTTTAAATACTAGAAGGATTGGTGGAGCATCCCGGTTTGAAGTTCCAGAGGGCGTTAAGGTAAGGCCCACTGATTTGAGCCAACCTACAGATTTATTTGGAGCCGCTAAGTTTACAGGTCAGAGTGGTAATTTGCGTTATGGAGCACTCTTAGCCTCAGAGGATGATGCCGAGATACAAGGAACATTATCAGACGGTGCCAGGGTGAATATAAAAGCTACAGGTCGCGATTTTACGGTTGGACGTCTTCTATATGAGGATACCAGCGGAGGAGTACGGCGCTCTATTGGTTGGATGGGCACAGATGTATCTCATCCTGAAGTGAACTCTACGGTCAATGCGATTGATGCTCATTACTTCTCTGCCGATCAGCGCTGGGCGCTAGACGGACAATTCATGCATAGTGACGTTGATGGAGTTACCGGCTCTGGCTTCTTAGGAGATGTGAGTTACATACCTCGTCAGGGAGTACAGCACCTTATCAAAGCGACCTACATTGATGATGAGTTTGATATGAACGATGTTGGTTTCCTGTCACGAAACTCGCAAATGAATTTAGACTACAATTTTATTCGAACAGAATCGAACATCCCTGGAATTCAATCTAGAACAACGACCTTCACGTCAGTCAATCAATATAATACAGATGGTAGCTCTGTCTTGGCTGGACAGTTTATTGGAAGGACATGGAATTATCTCAGTAACGAGACCTTTGATTTAACCCTTCAGTATTTTCCGCAAAGAGTAGATGATAGATTGGGAAGAGGGACAGGAGAATTTCGGATACCTGAGAGGTTCGGGGTCAGGTCAAGCTTTAGCTCAGCTCCCGCAAATATTTTGGCTTGGTCTCTGGATTTAGAGGCAAGCCAGGAGGACTTGGGTCCTAAAATAATAACAGGTGGAGTAGGGATGGTTTGGCGCCCAAACCAACGCTTCTCTTTTGATCTTGGCCTGAATTATACGGATCAAGAGGCCTTGCTTGTACATCAAGGAAATGGAAGTTACACAAGTTTTGAGGCACATCAGTGGGCTCCAAAATTGGAATCTAACTATTTTATATCAGCGCGGCAGCAATTCAGGGTCACTTTGCAGTGGAATTCCCTCAAAGCTTTTGAAGATCGATTTTGGCAAGTGAATCCTAACCGTTTAGAGCGATTGAAGCCTGTTGCGAATCCAGATAATGATCCCGATAATTTTGTTATAAGCAGACTGACTTTTCAGGCACGCTATAGGTGGCAAATAGCACCATTGTCAGATCTATTCATAGTTTACACTAGAGGATCAAATCTACCGGGCAACAGCTTCTTCACTTTTCAAGACCTTCTTGAGCAAGGTTGGAATGACAGAATAGTTGATTCTTTTGCGATCAAGCTTCGCTATCGATTTGATGTTTAATTGCTTAGAAATTGCGAGTTTTGAGAAAAACTATCGCCTCCAAAGCTAAACCCCATTGGACCAATTCAATTGCAACGATTTGTTTCTGCTGAAGAGTTCTATTGAAGATTGAGCTATAGTCCGCTGCCAGTGCAAATCTCCCTATCAAAGGTAAACGTGAAACGAGTTTTTAGTAGTTTTCTCATCGCGAAATTTATCATACTGGCCTCCCCATTATTTGCTGTAGAAGTCTTTTCTCAGGAATTGCCGAGAATTCCACAGTTCGGTAATGACGAAGTCAACATAACACTCGATGGATTTGTCGATGAATCGATTTGGGAGAGTATTCCTATTGTCGACGACATGAAAATTTCTGATCCAGATACTCTTGAAGATGCGCCATACAGAACTGATATACGGTTCTTTTATACGGAGAGTGGTATTTACTTTTCAATGGTGAATCATCAGCCTAAGGATACTTTAGTCGCGAGAATGACTAGCAGGGACTCTTTTCTCGAGAGAGATACAATAGGCATCATAATAGACGCCTCGGGGCAGGGCTTGTTTGGATACGGTGTATCTTTATCTTTGGGGGATAGCATGTTTGACTTTTCTCTTCTTCCAGAGAGAAGGTTTAATCTTCAATGGGACGGTTCATGGGATGGTCGCACACAGATTGTAGACGAGGGATGGAGCGCTGAATTTTATGTGCCCTGGTCGATGATGCCGTTACCGCAAGTCGAAGGTGAACGGAAGATAGGGCTAGCATTTAGGCGAGCATTGGGTCAACGGGGAGAAGTGTGGACCTCCCCACCATTGCCAGATACGCTGAATGTTTTTATTAGTGGAGCAAAAAAATATTTACTCAAAGACATAGAGCCGAGAAGACAGCTAACGCTTTATCCTTTCGTCTCAAGTGTGTTTGATGGCATAAGGCATGATGCTAATAGCAGGGTCGGCGCCGACATTTATTGGAGGCCTACAACGAATACTCTTTTATCAGGAACCTTGAATCCAGATTTTGGGACCGTGGAGTCAGATGATGTGGTGGTTAATCTGACCGCCTTTGAAGTTTTTTTTCCAGAGAGAAGGGTTTTCTTTCAAGAAGGGCAGGATATATTTAATACTAGTCCTCGAGCTATTGGCGGACGAGGTCAACGTTTTGTAGGTCCAGGCGCTCCAATCTCAATACTCAATACAAGACGAATCGGCGGCGCTTCTAAATACAATGTCCCGAAGGGCGTTAATGTTAGACCTACCGATTTAAGCCAACCGACTGAATTATTGGGCGCTGCCAAGTTTGCTGGACAAAGCGGAAACCTTCGCTATGGAGCATTGGTAGCCTATGAAGATGATTCTGAAATACGCGGCGCCTTAGATGATGGTACTCGTATCAATCTGCAAGCTAAGGGCAGAGATTTCACAGTAGGTCGGCTTTTGTATGAGAACACTAGTGGAGGAGCGAGGCGGTCCATAGGATGGATGGGGACAGATGTCTCTCATCCAGATGTTAGTGCTACGGTGAATACGATAGATGCTCATTATTTTTCAGCTAATCAGAGATGGGTCGTAGATAGTCAGTTTATGCATAGTGATGTCGACGGTGTTACGGGCACCGGTT
>CAJWGQ010000213.1 GCA_913041025.1 uncultured Gammaproteobacteria bacterium
GAAATGGGAGGAAGAGCTAAGGTATACCCCGACAAAGAAAACGCGATTGCCAGATTTCGATTGCAACCTCCACAACCCTGCGAAAACGAATTCATTACTCAGTACATTGCTCGTAACTCTTTGATGCCAGTTGACGGGGGCGGATGGGCCTGGAAATTTGATGAAGATCTGCTAACCACCCTTACAGAGGTGGAACGTCAACCTGAGGATTACCAGAGCCTCGATGTCAATTTAGGTCTTATTTACGGGGCTGAGAGCGAGTTATTTTCCAAGCGAGCATTGGAATACATGAAAGAGCTTATTCCAAGGCCATTTCCTTTTTACGAGGTAGCTGAAGCTCAACATCACCTATTTTTAGATCAGCCTCTTGCGTTCATTGATACACTGAGAATGCTTTGTGACGATATGAGCCTCTAATTGTTGTTTTTCCATAGCTCGTTCAGCACTTTAATTAGGTGAGCTTTTTCGGTTTTTTTGACTCGGGCTTCAAGAGTTGTTGCGGAATCTTTCGGCAATACCGGGACGGCGATCTGACTTAGAATCTCTCCAGAATCGTATTCTTCATTAACCAGATGTACGGTTGCACCTGTCAAGATATCGCCGCTGGCTAGCACGGCTTCATGAATTTTTCTTCCATAGAATCCCTTGCCCCCGTATTTGGGAAGTAGTGAAGGATGTGTATTTATGATCCGGTTATTGAACGCAGTCAGAAGTTTCGGTCCTATTTTCCTGGTGTATCCTAGTAAAAGTATCCAGTCAATTTTAGATTGTTTCAGAAGGCCCACCAGATCGCTCTCAGTTTTGATGGTGTCTTCGTTGTTGCCTGTGTCAAAAAGATAAGAGTCGATCGCGTGCCGTCTTGCTCGCTCGATTGCGCCAGAATGAACTTTATTGCTAATAATTAGAAGAATCTCAGCCGGTAGATTACCTCTTTGACAAGCCTTATGGATTTTAGTCATGGTGGAGCCTTCCCCGGATGAAAATACAGCGATTTTCTTTCGCGAACCTATTGGCATGTTGGGGCTATCCACCGTATGCCTGTTGCGGTAACCAAGTCACTAAGCCGGAGAAATTAAAAATGATTACTGCCCCGATTATTTGAAGTAATACGAACGGCATGACGCCCTGGTATATGCCCTTTATATCAATCTCTGGTGGCGCAACCCCTCTGAGGTAGAAGATGGCAAACCCGACCGGAGGCGTAAGAAAGCTGGTTTGCAAACAAACTGCGAATAAAATGGTGAACCAAATTGGGTCGAACCCTAGCGCGTTTACCACCGGCGAAACTAAAGGGAGCACGATTAAAGTCAATTCAATCCAGTCTAAAAAGAAACCCAGCAGGAATGTGGCCAGCAGGATACAGATAATGATACCGGTACTATTAAAAGGTAATCCTAGTAGCGAGCGCTCGATCAGTTCATCTCCACCCAATCCGCGCAGTACCAGAGAAAAAGCGGTAGCTCCCAATAAAATTGCGAAGATAAAAGCAGTTGTTCGTGTCGTCTCTTGAAGGACCTCCTTGAGCATTGATGGCTCAAATTTCTTATTGATGAATGTCAATAAAAGAGCACCGCAAGCTCCTACGCCGGCCGCTTCTGTTGGCGTGGCGACGCCGAAAAAAATACTCCCGAGAACCGCAATGATCAGAAATAACGGAGGCAGGATGGATCTGCACAGGTCGTATAGGTCGGCTCGACTAAATTGCTCTTGAAGAGCCGCTGGCGCTTTTTCTGATTTTAGAAGTCCAAACAGAATGATGTAGATAATGTATAGACTGGCAAGAATTAATCCTGGAAAAACCGCTCCTAAAAAAAGATCTCCGACGCTCATAGCCATTCGGTCAGCCATAAGTACGAGCATGATACTTGGAGGAATCAGGATACCAAGAGTTCCGACTGCGCAGATTGTTCCCGCAGCGAAGGATTGATCGTAGCCCTCCTTAAGCATGACAGGCAGTCCAAGGAGGGCTAGCAGTACAACCGACGCACCTATTATGCCGGTGCTCGCAGCTAGTAGCAGGCCGATCAAAGCAACGGAAATGGCGAGGCCACCATGAATGCCACCAAAGAGTTTAGAAAAATTCCTCATCAAGTCATTTGCGATGCCTGAGCGATCTAGTAACAAACCCATCATGATGAACATGGGCAAAGCCACCATTACCCAGTTTTCCATGACATTCCAGATCCGTTCAACGCTTAGCGAGGTGTAGTTCCAGTCGAGTCCTGTTTGAATGGAGAAATCTGCCTCTAGAATGACAGACAACGCGCTGAAGATGACTGCAAGGCCACCAAGGATCCATGCTACTGGAAATCCTGTGAAGACCAGAAGGATGAAGCTCAGGAACATCCCGATAGCAAGGATCTCATTAGCTGGCATGTTGATCACCAATGAACAAAAAGTGCCATATTCTAGACAGACGAGATGTTACCGCCAGAAATAAAACGCAAAAACCGATCAACAGCATCGATTTAATCAACCACCTGAAGGGCAAACCACCGGGCGAGGGAGAGATTTCCGATAATTCATATGAAGAAGCAATAAACGGGATTGAAAAGTAGATGATGAGAATTAGAAATGGGATGAGAAAAATCAGCGTCCCATACAGCTCCACCCAAGCCTTTAAGTTCGGACTAAATCGCTCGTGCAGTATGTCGACACGAATGTGTTTGTCATCAAGGTATGCGTAGCTCAGACCGATTAGAAAACCCGAGGAATAAAGGTGCCACTGCAATTCTTCAAGTTCTATACTCCCAAGATTGAAGCCGTACCTGAGAACTACGTTAAGAACGATAATCAACATAAGGACCAGCCAGATCCAGGATAACTGCTTGCCTAATTTGGCTAGGATTTGGTCAATGGTCAGACTAAAACGCGTATGAGGTAGATAGGTACTATCCACTAGAAGTCTCTGGGTAAATAGGCTCGGGATTTCCAGTGCGAGTAGATTTGTTGAAATTGAAGTTGGGATTCGTAGATTACAGCGAAATCTTTATCTTTCGTTGCTTCTTGTTCCAAAACTTTTTTGGTCACCCGTTCGAGTTCCCTCAGTATCTCAAGGGGTAAAATTCTTGGGAAAGCTCCGGTTTCCTCAAAGCGCGCGACTATTGCCCCTTGCTTTCCCTCTGAACTCGATAAGTTTCTGATCACTCCCGCTGTACAAGCTAATTCCAACAAGCTTTGATCATTCATGTCTAAAGAGTTCCAAATATTGAGATTAACGACAAGGTGCGACGCCGTGAATGGTTGGTGCCAGCCGGGGTAGTAATTGTACTTTGCTACTCGGTCAAACCCGAGTTGCTGGTCTACGATTGGCAATGCGAATTCGGTTGCGTCGATTGCCCCTTTTTCTAGGGCTTGGAAGATCTCTGATCCCGGAAGCATGGTGACGCTTGCTCCGAGTTGTTCGATGACTTTTCCACCCAGGCCAGCGAAACGTATTTTCAATCCTTTTAAATCTTCCAGAGATTGAAGGGGTGCTCTAAACCAACCAGCGGTTTCTGGACCAGTCATTCCGCAGAAGATTGGGTGAATTTTGTGTTTTTCATAGAGTGTTTCGGTGAGGCTTTTCCCCTCTCCTTCGAACCACCAGGCACTATATTCCCATGGCTCCATTCCAAAAGGGACAGCGCCAACTAATGCTGACGCCGGAATTTTCCCTTGATCATAACCTAACCATGTGTAACCGGCTTCGATCTTTTGGTCACGAACTGCATCGGTAATTGAAAAAGGAGGCACAATTTCGTTGGGTTCGAATATGTCCAAAAGAAAATTCCCTCGGCTGGCTTTTTCGACCATCTCCGAAACATAGACGGGATTGTCCCCAAGGACTGGCCAGGTCGTTTGGAAAACCACGGGGACTCGCCATCTAATCCTAGCCTGACCCGCAGACTGGGTTTTAGATGAGTCTGATGACTGTGATTTGCCGATGTGAACTGGTCGCACTGCCAAGCTCGTAATAAACCCCACTGCTAGTGCCATTAGGACTGCGAATAACGCGGCTTTGTTGGAGATTTGTTTGCCAGGCATTGGTTCTGCTTAAACTCTTGTTTACGTCACTGGCCGAGTTTGAAAGGGCTGTGGAGTCGATGCAACTGCGAATCAAAAAAAAATGCTTATTTTCTTTATTCAGTTTGTGTTCGAAGCGGTTGGGGTTAAACTTCGTCGCGTATTTTTCTAATAATAATAATCCAATGATCTAGGGGGATTACATGTTAATAGGGGTTCCGAAAGAAACCTGGTCTGGCGAATTGAGGACGGCGCTGGTACCACAGAATGCCAAGAAGTTTATTGAGCTCGGAATGTCCGTTGTTCTTGAGAGTGAGTCTGGTGTTCCCTCGGGTTTTACTGACTCGATGTACGAAGAAGTAGGCGTAAAAATCACTCAAGACAGAGCAGAAGTGCATGGCGCAGATATACTGATGCGCGTTCGTCAACCTACCAGTGCAGAGCTACAGCTAGTAAAAAAAGAAGCCGTAAGTATTAGTTTTTTAGATCCTTTTAATGAAAAAGAACTGGTCCAGGATATGGCGAAGAGAGAGAT
>CAJWGQ010000214.1 GCA_913041025.1 uncultured Gammaproteobacteria bacterium
TCATCTCATCGAGCAATGGGAGGTAATCGTAGGAAATGACGTCACATGCAACGCCGGGGTAGCGGTTCCAATACCAAGTCCCTCCAACATCCCCTGCGCGTTCGACAATCCGTATGCTCTCTATACCCTTTTCTCTTAAACGAGCAGAAGTCAACAAAGCAGAAAAACCACCCCCAATAAACAATACTTCCACAGTATCGTTGATCGCATCGCGAGCTTTTGCATCGCTCACATAAGGGTCGACACCATATTTTTGTTTCGTACCCGAAAAATCTGAGGTGTAGTGCTCAGTGCCCTGTGGTCGATAACCTAAACGAAGGTCACGTTCGTTGGCAAATTTCTCCTTGATTCGATCGTAATACTCTTGGTCTTTAGCCATAGCAACCCCAATCTACTGAAACACTGCTCTATTCCGCTTTCTTAGCATCCTTCTCTACCGCACCATGACCCTCTGCCGAGTCAATGATCGATAACATTTTAACCAGTGTTTCTCGTTGACCATCTAAGTCGTGTGGGCGTCCTACCGTCGCTCCAATATTGAGTCTTCGAATCACCTGTCTTGGCGGTCTCGCCGGGCTACTAAGGGCCGGCATCACACTAACCAATGCTGTTGCCATACCTTCCGCCTCCAAGCCTCGAGCAACCAGACTCACGGTCTGGTGACAAACTGGTCAAGAAGGCACAAGCAGAACAAGGTCGACTTCATCCCGCTGAAAAATTCCCACAATCTCTGGAATCGCCTGCTCGATCAAAGGCTCAACGTTAGGCTGTAAACCCATTAACATGATCGTCTCCTTCGATAGAGAACCAATCACGCCCTCATCAACTAATTCATTCAGCCGATCAAAGGGTAAATTCGCGTTCATGTCCTCTTCAGCATACTTATGATCATAGCCTGGATGATCAATCCTCAATTTAGACCGATCAACATCCATCGGGATCCGTCTGACCTGCGGCACCTCATCCCCAAAGGTCGGATAGGCTCTCATAGGCTCTTGATCGCCTTCGATTGAGTATCCCCCGGTAGTAACCAAACCCACTTTGGCCTCGGACAATGGTTTGTTTAGTTTGGTGAAGGGCTCTCCTTGGGTTGTAAACCAAGGATATTGGGCCATCGCATCTTTGGCTTTCCCTTCTTTGAATAGTGGCACAGCAATACCTGTCCACTCTTGGTACTTAATTTTCCAATCTTTTAAACTCGGCGCATCGACCACAACCTGCTCCCAAAATTCTTATTTGTCTAAACTAACAAAATCGACTCAAGCTGTCACAAGTTGGTGCAGGAAATAATTTCTGCTCTTTTTCCAAAGAGGCCTCTCTTTCAATTATTTCGGTGATAGAATGACCTTGCGCCAATAACAGCTGATTAACCCAAAACAAGAATAGACGTTTCAGTTACCTTTTATAAAGTCGTTTAAATTGAAGTCAGAACACAATTTATTATGGAGTATTTGTGCAAATCTTAGGTGATACAGCCCCAGGGCTTACTCTAGCGATCCTGGTACTAGGTGCCGATTTTAATGTGTCTGCGGAGGAGCGGCGGACGCTCAGCCAACTGGTCTGGCACTTGATCAGAAAAAATAACGAGTTCGTGGTTAAGGACCTCGAGAAAATAGATGCCAAAGACTCGCAAGTCGACATCGTTTCCTTGATCAGGATAAAGTGTGAGGCAGTAGAAAAAGCGATCGCAGCGCAGGAAACCAGAGACCACATGAAAGCAAGCCTCGAAGTAGTGGAATCTGTGATGACTAATATGGAAGATCTAGAGTTTATGTTTTGGTACGGAATATCCCTCTACGCCTCTATGAGCGACAACGACTCCAATCAGATTAGCAAAAACATGGGCGAGCTCGAAATCGACTTTCTAAAATTAGTTCAGGAGCGACATCCTAAATTAAAGGAATATACTTTTGTACAAATCGTGAATGCGGCCAGGAACCACGTTGCTAAAGCAATTTAAAAAAAACCGCCTTTAACCATTTAATTGATTTTCGATTTTTTCAAGAAGCCCGGATAGGTTAACAGGCTTGGTGTCAAAATCGTCTGCTCCCGCAGCTAAAGCCTTCTGCCTATCTGCCTCCATCGCATGAGCAGTCAAAGCAATGATAGGAATACTTGATAACTCACCGTCAGCCTTAGCCTGCGACGTCGCTTCCCATCCGTCTAGTACTGGCAGACCCATATCCATCAAAACCAAATCTGGCGACCAAGACCGCATCATGTCCAGTCCCTCTTGTCCGTTTACAGCCATCTCAATTTCATAACCTTTTCTAGTGAGGCGACGGGAAAGCATATCCCTATTCATTTCGTTATCTTCGACAATCAGAATTTTACTCATTATTTTTGTTTCCTTAGCCTGATCTCTCACTCCCGGTTGTTAATATACTAAGAATAGACCTGCTGCGCCAACACTACGACAAGATCTCCCTCACGAAAAGTAAACCTAGTGCTATTCGTGGGGTTAAGTATGGGCTCTTCAGACTGAACCAATCTCACTCCCAGAGCAATTTCATTCTCAGATTGCGTCGCTTGAATCACTCGTAAAAACGCAAGCTCCTCTCCTAATGGTACGTAGCATTCCGCCGGTCGTAACGCAATCTCAATGCCTCCTGCACTCAACAGTTCTCGATAAATCGATGCCAGGACCGGTTCACGTGCCAAATGAGTTAACTGCATGCTGACAAATTCCGGGCTAATTACAGCATCTGTTAATGGAGTTTCAATACAAAGTGCCCGGGTATCCTGATCGTAAAACTCTGCCACTACTTTTGGAAACTCCCCTTCCGAGTCCGCCTTGATTTGGCGCAAGATCAGCAGGGTCAGAGCTGTTCTGGAATCGGGGTCATAAGCGCTATGGGATTCGTCAGCCAAAAGCACAACCACGTCCTTGTTAACGACATCCAAACTTTTCAATATTTCCTGACTCGCAGTATCTGCCTGCGTATAGTTAACTGAGATATTTTTAAATGTATCGCCCTCTGAGCGCTCAGCCAGATAACTAGCGTAGTACTCCTCTTCGTGCCCGCTTACCAGAGTTATCTCGATCTCATTAACGGCATGCCCATCAAATTCCAAAAGTGTCTGATAGATATTTTCGTTCCAACCCAAAATTAAAGCCTTCTGCAACTTCGGCCGTTCATAGGGCTGGGCTTCAAACTCAACCAGTTCTTGGATGTCTTCGTGACGATACTCGAGAAGTTCCGACATGGTCTCTCCCAAGACAATCAGCTCTTCATCCTCAACAAGATCATAATCTGGCTCTGGATTTAAGACTGCAACACGTCTTTCCTGTCCGTTTTTGATCTCGGTCCAGCTTACTCCAAGCAATATTGCACTTTCGAGCTGCTCTGCTAATTCACCAAACAGCTTCCCCTCTATACCTTCCATCTTTCGAATCTGGATTTCATTGTCTTCAAAAGCAAAAATAGTCGAGTACACCTCCGCATACCCCTGATATCGTGCACACTGAACCAACGTTTTGCTGACAAAATCAGCACTTGAAACCACAGGAACACTAGCCCCAGAAGCAAGTTCAACCATATCCAGATTTTCTTTATTAGCGACTTCCACCACTATATTTGGGCGCTTGCCATACCAAGAAACATTATCCAATTGCATCAACGATTTTATTGTCGGGATGTCGTTGGATTGATCACTCGAATCGTCGACTTCATCGGCTAATAGGACTACGGAACTACTTTCGCGAATAGCCACCCGTTCTAGCTCAGCAGCAAGGGTTGGAGAACCATGCTGAGGTATCACGGTGACATTCTTGAAGTTTCTTTCCACATGTCTGACCTCTTCCGAGACCAGGTCGATATCCGCATTTGACAATAGAACCACCGACTGCTTCTTGTTCAGTTCCTCCAAAAACGTCAGGATCGACAAAACTTTGCGGTTCCAGCCGAGAATTAGAAAATGATCGCTTTCGTGAACATCAATGGAACCTCTCTTAAGCTCATCCATCGCGTTTTGGATAAAGTTAACCACGAAACCAATTAGTATCCCCACAATAATTAACCCAGTAATCGTGTTAACGAGTCCAATAAGAGTGATCATTAAGGGCGCTGAATAGTCCTCCGACCACGCGCCAGGATCTAAAATATGTTTAAGAGACCAAAGTAAAGTATCGAAAAAACCTGAATCGTAGTCGGCTGCAATGCCTTCAGCTCTTAAGGAATCAGGGTCAAAAAGGCCGAAAAAATAGGCGCTCATACCCAGCAAGGTCGCTACACCTATTAACACGAATACCATGAAAAAAATAAAAAGCGGACTTCGACGCGAGCGAACGGAAAGGGAATATTTGATATATCCCGGTGAGAACCATTTTCGTATTCTTTCTAAATCAAACACTCTCATTCAGGACTCGAGCCGAACTCACGTTTTATTTGAGAAAAGATGTTTGCTAGCCTGTTTTGGTCTCCGCTGTCTCTTCTACTTCTTCATCACGATGCTTTTGAATGAAGTTTGCC
>CAJWGQ010000215.1 GCA_913041025.1 uncultured Gammaproteobacteria bacterium
TGCAGACTTTCACGTGGGAGTGGATCCAAAGGACTTTGAGCGGATAGCCGATCTAGTGGAAGCCAAAGAGACCGCGGACATTATGGAAATGGATCCGGAGTCTATTCCCGGTCGGGTGTTTTCAGGCCTCGATATTACGCCCGAAAACTCTACCTCTACAGCGGGTTGGCGTCAGGCAGAGATTCCAGCGGCTAACGGCCATGGAAATGCCCGCTCAGTCGTTAGAGCTCAAACTGCCATGGCTAACGGCGGCAAAGCCTTTGGAGTCCAGCTGCTCTCTGAAGCCGGTTGCAAGCGAGCACTCGAGCCGCAGACCAACGGGGCCGATCTCGTACTAGGTCTACCAGTGACGTTTGGTATGGGTTATGCGCTTCGGAACGAGGCAATGCCAATGGGCCCGAATCAGAATACCCTCTGGTGGGGTGGGGCAGGCGGCTCTACCATAGTTGTGGACCAGGACGCGCATCTTTGTTTTTCCTACGTCATGAACCAAATGGACAATCACATAGTTGGTGATCCAAGGGGCGTTAGCCTGGGTTTCGCACTTTTTGACGCGCTATAAACTGATAGCGCGCAAAAAGAGAAACTATTTTGAGACCTAATTTGAGATCTTAGTGGTTCCACCAGGGTCGATCTGAGAAAGCCCGAACATCGATTTCGAAGGTCCAGGAGGAGCGATGCTGCTGAGCCAAATGATAGTAGGTTTCAGCAATCTCTGCGGGCAGGATTAACCCATCATGCTCCATACCCTTCGTCTCTCTTAACTCCTGGTAGCGCTCAGCTCCAAGCATTTTTCCGAGAGTGTCTGGCGCATCGACCGCTCCGTCGACGATCACGTGGGCCACGTGTATTCCTTTCGCAGAAAATTCAGCATTGAGGCTTTGACATAACATTCGACGCCCACCCATCGCGGCCGCGTGCGAGTGTTGGCCAGCATTGCCTCTCACCGCGGCAGTTGCCGATGTGACTAAAATACTGCCTTTACCACGCTCTTCCATGTAGGGACAAACCGTTGAGGCCGTGCGGAACAGAGCAAAACATGCCATACGCCAGCCCATCTCAAAGGCTTTATATGAGGTATTTTCGAGCGATCGGTCACCAATTTGAGCGCCCAGATTGAAAATAACAGTATCGATACCGCCAACATCTTTTTCTATTTCTGTAATACGCTCTTCGATGCTGTTTTCATCGATTGCGTTTAAAAGATAACCAGAGGCAGAGCCTCCGCTGCTTTCTATTTCAGAAACCATTCTGTCGAGCCCTTCCTGGTCAGTTCTTCTACAAAGAACCGAGTGATATCCCTCCGTGGCGAATTTTTTCGCAACATTACCGCCAATTCCTGCTCCTGCGCCGATGACCAAACATACTGGTTTCATTAGCTACATCTCCTCAGTTTGTTATTTATGAACACGGGTCCAAGCCAGCCCAATCTTATTGTAATTTAAGGTGGCTCACCATGCTCGCTGGGTATTAGGTTAGAACGATATCTTTAGGTCGTTATCTGCACCTTTAAGCGAAAGGATCAGATAAAGACCCTCTAGCTCGAAGCGATTGCTCGTCTTCTGGCAACACTAACCCTTGCTTAACAAGCTTGTCGACAGCTTGATTCCAACGTTTCGCACGATCCTTTTCCCGAGGATAAAGTTTATTGAGCAGCGACTCATCAAAGGGTTTTGTCTCCCCGGAGAGCCAATTTGGATTGCCGAGACCGCCCGTTCGTTCTCCTCGGTAACTTGCAATAGGTGCTTCGAGTTCCGGGACGCGAATTCCGCCGATGGCATTACCAAATTCGTCTCTGTCAATCGGGTTTTCGGCTCTTTCTGTCATGGAGATTTTAGGGATGCTGATAGGGGCTTTGCCCTCTCTTATCCAAGTCACTAAGCCTCGTATGGCAGCGGAATCAATAAAACCCCATTCAATCGCATTTCTATCCTTGGGGCGTCTGGGTGGTGACATGCCGTCACGCTTCATTATCTGCGCCATGATATCGTTTCTAGCCGGGCTACCATGAGAGGCCCCGGCTATCTCCCAAAATCGAAAACTATTGGTCTCTGCCTGTCTCACCGGGTAGTTATAGCGAGCCTCACATTCCGTCGCGAGCGAAAGTATAGGAACACTTAAGTCATCTCGAATCTGACACATGGCAGGAGATAATTCGCTATCAGTCGGGGCGAAGAGACCCATTAGCGGCACTTCCTCGATCGGCGGACAGATGCCCCAATGAACGGCCAAATAAAATCCATCGAACAGTCTCGTGTTTCGATGAGCTGCATTGATGTAGGACCCCAATCGCATAGCAGATTGTGAGGCGCCTGTTGCGATCACTGTATTTGGTTTTAGCCCGCCCATTAATCGTTGATCGCCGTTTTTCACTAAACGACCGGCCTGGCTAAAAATGTCATAGGACCATGCATCACCGGGATGGTTTAGCGAGCCATAACGCTCAGGATCCCAATCCTTCAGGCCTGGTTGTGCTTCTAGATTCTCGCTGACGTCTTCGCTGGCTGGAGGATTACCATCAACCGCAACTTTCTGCGACGTAACTCCTACCCAGGCGTATCCTCGAAATATCTCGGGGTTAAGCGGCGCACCTAAATCGAAACCCGCAGTCACATTTTGCCAATTGACCAGAGCAACCCCATTAAAATCTTTAGCGTTAATCGGTCTGACAACAAATGCTCGTGTTACGTACTCGGCCTTGTCTCCTGGTTCGCAATCCCATTCTCCATTTTTTGGAATACTCCCGCCTGCTTCTACCTGGTATCTATGGGCAATGCCTTTGATTAAATATTCTTCCATCACATAGCCGTAACGGTTGACGTTTTCAATCTGAGATCCAAAGGGCCGACCGTGACGGCCACCAGATATTGGGCCAATCAATTGCGGCTCGCTCGAAGCCAGGCTTTGTGAAGACCACATACTAGGGAAAAGTGCCGCTGGTAATGCGGTAGCCATGGCCTTATTAAAACTGCGTTTTGTTAGCTTCATCGTGTCGTAACCTTTTTATTTGGTGCTTGGAGGTGCTTGAACAACACCTGGTTGATAATAGGGAGCTCTTCGGCTTTCTTCTAGATCCAGTATTGTAAGTCGCTCCATCAAGCGCCTGTGTGGCCAGAAATCCCCGCTAGCACAGTGCAATACCGCACGATTGTCCCACATGGCGAGCGATCCGGGCTCCCATTTTATTCGACAGGTGTATTCGGGTCTTCCTTCCTGCAATTTCATTTCAAGAAGCAACCTTTTTTCTTCGTCTTCGGGCACCTGGTGCTCTTCTGCAAAACGCCGAACGAACCCTTGTTGAACATACAATACCGTTTTACCGGTTTCTGGGTGCGTGCGTGCTACAGGGTGCACGGCTTCCGGTGTAACCCCATCCATTTGATGACCGATAGTGCCAACGTGAACTGCGGTTAGGTCTTCGACTCGCTTCTTCGTCTGCAATGAAAGGCCTTCCCACATCGCATAGCAGTCACAAAAACAGGTGTCTCCTCCAATTGGAGGAGCTTCACGGCACATCAGTATCGAGCCCATTGGAGGTCTTTGTTGCCAGGTTGCATCGCAATGCCAGCTGGAGGCGACGTTGGGTACGTTTTCATCGGAGGGCAAGATCAGCATATTGGGTATGTCTGGATCCTTTACCTGCTGATTAAGGTCATAAGGAGAATTAGGCACGTGCTCTGCCTCTCCGAACGGTTTACCGACTTCCCCAAAATGGCCTGCAAATTCGACCATATCCTGTCGACTCAAATGATTTTGATTTCTGAAAAGCAATACACGTCGTTCCAGCCAAAGTTCTCTTAGGAATGTGACCATAGATTGACTTTTGAGATCCTGGGATAGATCAATTCCATGAACAACCGTTCCTATACTCGGCTGTACGGGTTCCAATTTAAGATCAACGCCATTGATAGTAACTGGCTTGTAGTAAAGGTTGCCGAACGCACCCTGAACGAGGTCCTTGTCTTGATCCATTATTCCCGACATCAAATCTTTTCGGTTAGTCGCATTCGGAAATCTAACTTCTGCCATGGTACCCATGGATGACGACTTGGAAGGCGCCTTATTTGCTTTCGCGCGATCTGCTCTGCTGACGTAAAGCGGATCTTCCCTGAGTTGTTCGTAATAATCTTCTGACATGCCGTTCTCCCGACTCCATGCCTTACAAGAGTCGCATAAAGTGAACTTCATATAAATCTTCAATTAACCTCTATGAAATAGCCGTGTATTCTCCGGATTGCTATTCGTAGTTTAGTAGAGGAGGGGTAAATGAGGGAAGAATTGGAGCAGGATCAGAATTTCATTGATGGGTGGCCCATGAATACTCCATTGGATATTCGTATGGGGCTCACTAAAGAAGAGGCGATAAATCATCCTTTGCGTTGGGGCATCATCAGCGCATCAGCAATCGCTTCGGATTGGATTAAATCTCTGCA
>CAJWGQ010000216.1 GCA_913041025.1 uncultured Gammaproteobacteria bacterium
CATTGACACACCAAGCTGGCCGCGCAACCTACGCGGTCCCGTGCAGAGATGGCAGAGTGGTAATGCAGCGGACTGCAAATCCTTATGCGCAATTAGGAGGAACAAGATGAACAACTCTACAAGTGAGCAATACCTTCGAGAGTTAGTGCAAATCAGCGTCTGATTAGAGAACACGTTAGCGAGCCAACTTAAATTTATAGGATCCCTGCTTTTCATAAATACGGGGCTGGTAGGAATGATTACCTACATGGCTTTTGGACCGGGATCATTGCCGTAATCTTGCCGTGACCTTGTTACAATCTTGCTGTGCTAGAACAACGCCGCCTGACGAATTGGCGGATCGTGCAGGAAGGTCTTTATCGCCGCGACAATCTCAGGCGTCAGGCCAAAGCGGCCCTGTATTGCATTAGCGAGATGTGGACGACTAAGGCCTAACTTTTCTGCCAGCTGCTCTTGCGTCATCAGACAATCGCGATAGGTCTCGGTTAGTCGATCCGCAACGTCAGGTCACTTTCTGGAGCAGCAGAGCACCGCGCATGACTGCGTAATTCTGGAAGGACGATATGAGTGACATGCAAAAAAACGTACTCGGCTTTGATCTTGAGTTGTGCAGTACAGACCCGGTCACCGGATTTTATCGAGATGGTTGCTGTAATACAGGACCTGGCGACATTGGAACTCATACGGTGTGCGTAATCTTGACTGACGAGTTTCTGGAATTCTCACGAAGCAAGGGCAATGATCTGATCACTCCTCGACCTGAGTTCGGCTTTCTGGGCTTAAAGGCAGGAGATCAGTGGTGTCTCTGTGCGTTGCGCTGGGAAGAAGCGAGAGACGCCGGCAAAGCTCCTGGAGTTAAGCTTATCTCAACCAACCTCAAAACCTTGGAACTCGTAAATTTGGAGGATTTAAAATCCCACGGTGTTGATCTGAATTAGTTTAAGCTATTTCAGCGATCAAAATGGTCTTTGAGGGCTGACGCATGCTCTGCCGCACCATTATATAGACAAACAGAGGTTTTCAGCTGTCCTTAACGGTGCCGCTTACACCTCGCGAGCGGGCTGAACTTACTCCGGCCAGACTCAAACGCGAACTTCTCACCGCATTCGATGCAATCACCCTCCCACTTGAGCAACTGAGTATTGTGCCCGTGCCGTGTGATGTGATCCGAAATATCCAGTAGGCGATAACGACGGTTTCGATAAGACACAGACTCACCCAGCGTTAATGGACCGTTTAAATGAAATGCACTTGGAAGACCCGTCATCAGAACACGATCTTTACAACATGGGCCGGCGCGGTCCGATGGAGGCGGATGTTTCGATTTTGATGATTATTATATTGGCTGTTAGTGGGCCGATTGATCGCAGGGCTTGATCTTTTAGCGAGGCATTGGAGTTTAGTTTGAGGATGTCGCTAAAGGGCGCCGGGGAGAGAAGATGAGTATCGAATTCAAAGACCCAGTTGAAGCACCACCACCTGCAGCAAATTACAGAAACTTAGCGATTGTAGCGGCGGGCAAGAGATTACTTATAATTTCGGGTCAAATCGGAAACCGATTGGATGGAACAATTATCGAGGGCTTAGAAGCCCAATATGAACAGGCCTTATCTAACATAAATGCAATTGTTGCATCTGAAGGTGGTACATCAATTGATATTGCGAAAATCACAATCTTCTTGACCGAGGAACCCTCTGCACGAGGTCTTATTGGCGAGGCCAACCGAAAACACTTTCCTGATGGTCCACCCGCAATGAGTTGGATCCGTGTCGCAGGTTTATTTCGACCAGAGGTCAAGGTGGAAGTAGAGGCTCTTGCTGCTGTCGATTGATCGCAGGACTTGATTTTATCGCGAGGCACTAGAAGTCAAAGTGCACCAACGAAAAGGAGCGTTCGAATGCCGGTAAGTGACGGGGCAATTCAATCTCTCAATACCTTCATAGAGGCTTTCAATAGACGTGATAAGGACGGCATTTTATCCAACTTACACTTTCCTCTTTATACTCATTCTGATGGTGCAGAACCCGCTATTATCGAAAGTGCGGATGATTTTTGGCGTGCCTCTTCACATCAAGTGGAAGAGATGAGACGTCTTGAGAATTGGAGTTCCACTACGCTCGATTATTCGGAAGTCTTGGATGCGACTGAAAATACGGTGCACATCCAACTAGAAATTTCCCGCCGAAACACAGAGGGTGAGGCTTACGGTGTTGCTAGGGGCATTTGGATATACGCAAAAATAGAAGACAGATGGGCCTTAAAAATACGGTCTATGTTTCAGAAGACCGGAGAGATTAGCTATTTAGCTGGTCAAAAAGTTTAACGGGGAAAACCCAACCTCATGAAGCCAAGGGCCGTTTGAACCCCAGCTTTGATCTTCTTTCCAAGCATTGGAAATAACTATCGGCGCAGAAGAAATGGGATAGTGCTTTGTCAAACGTTAGAGGACGGAATGAACTGGTCTAAGATCCGTTTAACTAAGGACGAGAGACGGCATGTCAAAAAACAAAAGTAACAATATTGGAAAGCGCCTGTGGATAAAACCCAAATCCGCTGAACCAACAGAAGAGGTTGGGGCCTGACGGAACTCGGTCGGCTGGAGAAGGTGGAACTGCGGAGCATTTGAGGTACTGAAGACCAAGACCTTACGCCTTGGTTGGCGCAAGAAGAGAACCACAATGTTCTCGCTTATACCATTGGCGTTGATCTAGAGTTGGAAGCACAAGAGAAGAACGTTGGCCCCTTCCGCGCTGACATCCTATGCAAGGATACAGGCACTGTTGATTGGGTTCTGATCGAAAACCAGCTTGAGCGCACCGACCACACCTATATGGGACAGCTAATGACCTACGCCGCTGGTTTGCAGGCTGTCACGATCGTGTGGGTGTCTTCGCGTTTTACTGACGAACACCGAGCAGCCCTGGATTGGTTAAGCGACATTACTGACGAACGGTTCCGTTTTTTTGGGCTGGAAGTAGAGTTGTGGAGAATTGGTGAGAGCCCTCCTGCGCCAAAGTTTAATGTTATCTCAAAGCCGAACGATTGGTCACGTTCCATTGGTCAGGCGGCCAAGCAGATTTCTCAGGCGGAGTTGACCGACACCAAAGTGCAGCAGCTAGCTTACTGGACAAAGCTGCGAGACTTGCTGGCAGCACATGGCGCAACCGTACGCCCACAAAAGCCACGGCCACAGCATTGGCTTGTGTTCAGCATAGGACGTTCGGGCTTTATCCTCAGTAGCAATGTGAATACGAGCAAGAACAGAATTGGCGTGGAGCTTTACCTTAACAACGAACAAGCCAAACCTTACTTCCACCTCCTTCGGGACGAGAAGCTGAAGATAGAGGCGGACATTGGGGTGGCGCTAGATTGGCAGGAACTGCCAAACATGCAGGCCAGCCGAGTCGCGTTGTTTAAAGAGGACATAGATACCACCAACGAAGCCGACTGGCCCAGCCAGCACGAATGGATTGCTGATCAGCTTGAGAAGTTCGAGAGGGCTTTCCGGCAATGCATTAAGAACCTCGACGCATCTGACTGGGTGTCAGAGGAACAAGAGACTGAATCAGTGTGACGCCTACAATTTCCCCAGCTCGGCCTGATTAACTAACAGAAGACCTTCTATTTAGTCATTCTCGACAAATGCGAATTGTCTGAATATAAACCTTCCTCTACCCGCAAACTCAAATCCATCTAAATACGTCTTTATGAAAAAATTGACCGCAACGCTCACTATAACCTTTTCTGTGTTTTTGGATGTTTAGTATGCTCGAAATCATCAAGCAATTTTTAATTGATGAGTTAAATATAAAACAATCTCAAATTGTTCCTGAGGCTCCGACTGAATATAAGAATATAGTTTCTGATGCAGTACACGCTTCTTTGAATGTTATAAGTCTTTCTGATGCGATGTATCATGATGTTGAACATACATGTCTTGTTACGCTTTGTGGGCAGGAGATATTTTTTGGGAGAAAAATAAAAGACGGAGATTTAAGTGCCTATGACTGGTTGCACTTTACTATTTCTCTTTTGTTTCATGATATTGGATATGTAAAAAATATTCTCCATGGAGATAACGGGAATGATCAAATTGTTAATAATAGTAATGAACACATTTGCCTAAGGCCCGGGCAAACAGATGCATCTTTAACACCTTTTCACGTTGAAAGAGGAAAATTGTTTATAAATCAAAGAAATTGGAACAAAGCTATAGATAAGAAAATATTAATGGAATTAATAAGTTATACTCAATTCCCACAACCGGAAAGACAAGCTTCCGTTGGGGAAAAAGGAAAAAAATTTGAAGCCTTAGCGAATTTAGTAGGATCCGCCGATCTAATAGGACAATTAGCAGATCCTATGTATGACGAAAAAATTCCACGGCTATTTTATGAGTTCCAAGAAAGTGGCTCAG
>CAJWGQ010000217.1 GCA_913041025.1 uncultured Gammaproteobacteria bacterium
GTTTCTTGTTTCGGGAAATCCGTGAGCAGTGTGTTAGTCACCCATCACTAGAGGTCAGAGAAGTTGGTAAATATATGATCGGTGAATTAGAAAGCGAATACTATGTTCGTCAATATAGCGGACTTGACCTGTAAAGAGTAAGAAGTCGAATCTTCATTCGGGCGTATTGAATCCAGGAGTAGAGCGTCATCTTTCTCAAAGGTCCCTTTGATTGAATCTACTCACCAGGTTCTTTTTCTTTCGCTAGGTTTTATTGGACGCTTTCGAGGTGTTCGATTACCGCCTTGAGATTGATTGTTTGCTGGTTCCGTCTTGGACGTTCGGTTCGGATTGCTTTTGTTTTGGTCAGGATCAGGTGTTCTCGTCGATTTTCGCTTTCTGAAAGTCTTTTTGGCTTGTTCTTCACCGTTCTGAAAAGATTCACGCTTCTCCTTATTGGCAGACGTTTTATGCTTGGAGCGCAGATTCGTTTTTTTAGCCTTTTTATTCCTCGTTTTCTCTGAGTTTACGTTGCCCTTGTGTTTGTGCTTGTTTTTGGAATTCCTGGACGACTGAGTAATGGATTTTTGATTGTTGACATCGGATGATTTGCTAGCAATTGAGTAATCATCCTCATCTTTTCCAACTTTAAGTTCGGTAATCGTGAGCTTTTTTTGAATCAGGCGTTCGATTGTCTTCACTCGAGATTTTTCTTTCTCTTCTATGAGTGACCAAGCGATACCTTCAGCACCGGCGCGTCCGGTGCGACCAATCCGGTGTACGTAGCTTTCGGGTTCTTGGGGCAAGTCAAAGTTGATTACATGTGAAACATTTTGGATATCGATACCTCGAGCGGCGATATCGGTTGCCACTAAAATCCAGGCTTTCCCATTCTTCTTGAAATTAAGAATGGCTCTTTGGCGAGCAGCCTGACTTTTATTGCCATGGATTACCTCTGCGACAAAGCCAGAATTATTGAGTGTTCTGCCGATACGGTTTGCGCCGTGTTTTGTTCGTGTAAACACAATTGCTCGTCCTAGATTTTTGTCTCGTAGTAGTTGCTTTAGAGCATTTAACCGTTCACCACTCTTGACCTGGTAGATTTGCTGTTGAATTTTTTCAACGGAAATCTCTTTAGGCGTTATATTAATCTTTATCGGATTTTTTAGCGTCTCTTCTGCGAATCTTGCGATCTCTTTAGGCATGGTCGCAGAAAAGAGCATTGACTGACGTGTTCTTGGCATCTTTGACAAAATTCGCCGCACATCTGGAATAAAACCCATATCCAGTAAACGATCACATTCATCGAGTACTAGAAATTCTGTGTTCTTTAGATCGACATGGCCCTGGTTCATTAGATCCAACAGTCGGCCCGGAGCAGCGACGAGCACATCGAGACCTGAATGCAGTTTCTTTACTTGGCTACCCTGTCCGACGCCGCCTATTACGCAGGCAATGTAGAGTTTTGACTTAGATGAAAACTTTTCGAGCTCCGCGTGTATCTGAAGGGCTAATTCCCTGGTTGGCGCAAGAATTAAAGATCGTGGAGATTTTGGTTCGGCTCTGCCTTTTTTGATGATTTTGATTCGCTGGAGAAGCGGTAGTCCAAAGGCCGCCGTTTTGCCTGTGCCAGTCTGAGCAAGGCCGAGTATGTCATTGCCTTTAAGGATTTCCGGAATCGACTTCGTCTGAATCGGTGTGGGAGTCTCAAATCCCATTTTCGCTATAGTCTCGCAAAAGCTGGCTTGCAGCCCTAGCGCTCCGAAGGAATTTTTAGACATGGATGTCCTATTGAATATTATGGTCGGAACCTGCCGGTTCCATTACGCTGCAGGTTTTCACAATTAGTTGAAAACGGATCCTGCCACATCAAGAGGCGCACAATGTTCTCACTCTGCTATGAAGTCAAGACATATAATTGGGCGGTCGAAGTGCTTGTTCCAAATGGTTATTTCGAAACATGCTTTTGAAATGATGGTCATTTGTTTAAAGACATATAAGTTAAGGCGTTTGCGAGGCTATTTTTCTCACCTTGTGGCGTGGTTAGGTCGTTGTAGCCCTTCAGTCGAATCGTTTGTTCTTTACTTACCAGAATTTATTCTCATACATTAGAACCAAGGACAAACTAAATGCTCCACCGGAGATAAAGACGTTCCAATCGCGATGGCGCATACCGAAGAGATTCAGGAATATGAATACTGCTCCGACGATGCAAAATACGACGAGTAATTGTCCTAGTTCAATGCCGAGGTTAAATCCGAACAAAGGAACTAGGATGGAAGACTCGTCCATAAGCAAAGCCCGGAAATAGTTGGAAAACCCCATTCCATGAACAAAGCCAAAAATCAAAGCCATTAGATATCGACCCGTGAGTCTTTCTGAATGCATTGTTTGTCTGTCACTCAACACATTGTGAAGCGCCGTGATTGATATGGTGGTGGGAATCAAAAACTCGATTAGATCCGAAGGAATCGTTAAGAGACTCAATGAGGTGAGGCCTAAAGTTATGCTATGACCGACCGTGAATGCAGTGACTAAAATTAGGAGCTGTTTCCATTGCTCGAGTCGGTAAACGGCGCACAGCGCGACAAGAAATAGCATGTGGTCGTATCCTGCCAGATCTGAAATGTGGTCGAAGCCCAATTGAAGATAGAAGGGGAACGAATGCACTTTAGAATACAAGCGTGTGGGTTGGAGTCTTTTTGTTAAGCATTAGACTGGTAGAGGTGCCGTTAACATGAACGTAAATAATATTAGTCTGGTCATAAAACAGATCGGTAAAAACCGCGTTCTTGATCTTTAGAGATCTTAATGGTGCTCTTTGTGTATGCTCAAACGTCACGCCCAGGGCAGTATTTATCCCGTCGCCTTTTAATTTTTTGTTTTTGATTGTCAGGGGTGTCTGATTGCCGTTCGCTTCAATGTAGAAATAGTTATTGAGGTAGTCCAACAACATGAGATCGGCGGTCGGTGATTCGTCTGGTTGACAAAAACGCAGCTCGGTACTCTCTGGGTCGAAAACTAAAGCTTCGTTTACGTCTGTTAGAAATAGCCTAAGATTAATTGTTAGTATTTCATCCTCTTCCGAGTATTCAATCTCGCTGAGCGAGAGCTTTAGCGGATGTGAAAGTGCCGTAAAAGACTGAAAGAGAAACAGTAAAGCGGCCGTATAAGTAATGACTAACGGCAAAACAATTCTTAGGCCTGGGTTTCAGTCTGCATTGATTCGGCAACTGCCTGGACTTCTCTAAATACCCGCATGAGGTTCTTGCCCCATATTTTTTCGATCTCCTCTTCTGAGTATCCTCTGCGCACCAGCTCGATTGTTATGTTCATAACTTCGCTCGCATCAAAAGCTCGCTCGACCCCACCACCTCCGTCGAAATCAGAACCAATACCTACGTGATCAATTCCAGCCACTTTTACGATACGATCAATGTGGTCGACTAAATCGCTAACAGTTGCCGAAACGGTGGGAAATTCTTGGTTAATCTTATTATAGGCCTGAGTCATTTCTGCGCGTTCACTAGATGTCATGTCACTGGGTGATTTTGCGTCTTTAAGTAGCAGAGAAATCGCCGCATCCCGCTCTGGGTTTTCCGGCTTCTCTCGCAAGTAACTGGGAAATGGCGTTACATTAACCACGCCACGATTCTCTGTGACGAGCTCTAGCATTTCATCTGACATGCTTCTCTTGTGATTAAATACCGATCGAGCGTTAGAGTGACTTGCTATAATTGGAGCTTTTGATATTGCTATAGCATCGTAAAACGCGTCATCGCTGCCGTGCGAAATGTCCACCATTATCCCCAGGCGGTTCATCTCAGTTATGACCTTTTCACCGAAAGCACTTATGCCCTGATGCTCAGGGCCATTTTGATCAGTGGCAGAGTCAGATAGGTCATTATTCGACGAATGAACCAACGTGATATATCGAACACCTGCATTAAAAAAGAGCTCAAGATTATCCAGGTTGTTTCCTATTGGATAACCATTTTCCATACCAATGTAGATTGCGCGTTTGTTCGCTTTTTCTAGTTCGTAAGCGTCTTCGGGATTCAAGGCAAGTCCCGCGTCATCTGAGTTGTCTTGTGTAGAGGCGACCACAGCGTCAATCATTTGAAGAACTAGTGTCTTAGCACGTTCGTTACCGTCTTCGTCTCGAATATCTTGAGCAACGAAGGCAGCAAAAAAGATAGCGTCTAATCCGCCTTCCTTCATTCTTGGATAATCAACCTTAGAGCCAGTTTCGTAAGGATCATGTCGCTCTGAAAGATCAAAGCCCGGTTCTAGCATACGTAGGGGAGTGTCTGCGTGGGTATCTAACGTCAATACGCGGTCATGAATTTCTAGCGCTCGGTTTACTAACCCTTCCGTGTTTTTGGCGCTAGCTTCCATCGTTTCAGTGTTCGGGTTGCAAGCGCCTAAAAT
>CAJWGQ010000218.1 GCA_913041025.1 uncultured Gammaproteobacteria bacterium
AGTGGTTTAATTCCGGTGAGCCCTTTCGATCCATGCATAAAAACAATCCATGGCTAACACCTCCCGTTGGAGGAAACGGACTGCCTGCTACCCAACCAGATGGCTCACTAACCGAGCCTTTTCACTGCCCACTATTTGAAGCCGGCCGCAGCGCCGAAGGCGGCGGTTTAAACGGAACTCCCTACTACGACACCACGGTGGCTCGAAAACACAATTACTGGAAAAAATTCAAAGACCTTCCTAAAGAAACCAAAGACATCAACCAGGCCCGAAAAGATCTACAAAAATACGGTTTCTGCTTAATTGAAGACGGCCTCAGCGAGTATCAATGTGAATTCATGAAAAATCGGCTGGAGGAGCAAGCACAAGCAGAGCGCGAATGTGGCCTAGCCGACCTGACGCCACACTTTCATATCATGTGGACACTAGTAAACAAAGGCGACTGCTTCGCAAAGTGCATTGAGTTTGACCCAGAGTGGGTCCAGTGCGGGCCGCTCATAGAACAATTAAACCTTGAACTGCTTGGCCCACACCACTATGCCTACTCCTTCGCAGCGAACATTGCTCGGCCGGGCAGTTATCCTCAAAACCTACACCAGGACTCTGGAGCTATTCACCCAATACAAACGCCAGGAGCACCGGTCTTGGTTAACACCGTTTATATTATGCAGGATGTCAACGAAACAAACGGTGGTACATTAGTTATTCCAACTAGCCATAGGATCGTGTCGTTAGTAACACCTGGCCAAGAAATAGGCGAACTCCCGCCAGCTATCAACGTCGAAGCATCGGCGGGCACGGTGATGCTCATGGACGGAAGAATGCTTCATGGCACGGGCGTAAACCATACCTCAGATTGGCGTTACATAATGACTCAGTCCAACGTCAAACCCTGGATGCGCCAACAAGAAAACTGGCAACTAGCCGTCGACCCAGAGGTCTTAGAAAATGCATCAGATAAACTACTGGCTAGAATGGGTTTTAATTCTTCAGGATTAATAGAAATCGGCAGCTACTCCGGCAGAAAAACCACAGTGGGAGTTCGGCTTGCCATGGAACAGGGAGAGTACCGACGAATTCGGGAAATGAGGTCTCCAGTCACAGAAGAGATGAAAGAAAAACTCACCATCTACAAAATGAAACAGAAGATCGAAGAAGCCCGGAGGCAAAAAAATAAACAAGCACAGCAATAAGACAAAAAGTAGTTTGAGCGAGTCAACGTTCAGCTTGCTAAACCCTTTCTATCTGGCAATCTTGAGCCTATTTTTTTTCTGGAGTAATCCCGCATTGGCATCTGATACGGCGATAGTCATTCATGGCGGCGCCGGAACCATACTCAAAGAAAAGATGAGTGAATCTGTGGAAGCAGACTATCGACAAGCGCTCAAACTATCTGTGACGACGGGACATAAAATTCTTGAGACAGGCGGCACAAGCACCGAGGCGGTCATAGCAGCTATTAAGATCATGGAAGACTCTCCCCTGTTTAATGCAGGTCGCGGAGCGGCTTTTAATCACGATGGAAAGGTCGAGCTCGATGCGTCGATCATGAACGGGGATGACCTCAGTGCAGGGGCAACCACGGGGGTGCAGACGATTCGGAATCCAATTCTCCTGGCACTAGCAATTTTAAATAACTCGCCCCACGTCATGCTGATGGGCCGAGGAGCCGAAGCCTTTGCTAAAAACCAGGGCCTGGAATCAGTCGAAAATGACTACTTTTATACAGAGCGGCGGTACCAGCAGCTGATGAGGGCCCAAGCGGTCAAAGACGGGACTGCTTTATCCGAGAGTCCAGACGATGACTTCGAACCTCAGATTTTTAGTACGGTCGGCGCGGTCGCGATAGACAGAAACGGAACGATCGTCGCGGGAACCTCTACAGGCGGGATGACCAACAAGCGCTTTGGTCGTATAGGCGACTCTCCTATCATTGGAGCGGGCACCTACGCTGACAGTCGCTACTGCGGCATCTCTGCGACAGGTCACGGCGAATACTTTATCCGTGCCGCGGTGTCTCACGATATCTGTGCGCAAGTGAACTATAAGAAAGTCACTCTGCAAAAAGCGGCGGACGAGGTCATCCAGAACAAACTGGTCAGAATGGGTGGCGAAGGAGGCATCATAGGCATCGATGCGAGAGCAAACATCTCCTATTCCTTCAACACACCAGGCATGTACCGCGCCGGGATAGACAAGACTGGAAAAATAGAAATCGCAATTTTTCGCTGACTGACCAGAAGCTCTTAGAACGAGCGTTTTATCTGGCATTTAGATACCGCATTGGGCAAACTCAAAAAGAAGAGGAATTGAGGGGTGAAGGAATGTCGAACGAATTAGTAATAAGGAACGGGTTAATTGTTGATGGAACCGGCCAAGAGGCTTTTCATGGCGACATCGCCATTAATGGCAACATGATCAGTGAAATAGGCCAAGTCTCAGGTAAAGCCAATCGTGAAATCGAAGCCAACGGCAACTACGTCACTCCCGGCTTCATCGATTTACACACTCACTTTGACGCGCAAGCTGGCTGGGACCCAGCCCTCACTCCTATATCGTGGCACGGTGTAACGACAGCATTGATTGGAAACTGTGGCGTAACCTTCGCTCCCTGTAAACCAAAAGATCAAGAGTTCCTCGCCAACATGATGGAAGCGATCGAAGACATCCCTGAACAAGCTATCCTCGGCGGGTTGTCATGGAAATGGGAATCCTATGGCGAATACCTCGACGAGATCGAAAAACTAAATCCGTCTATTAATCTCGCTGGACTAGTCGGACACTGCGCCTCAAGAACCTACGTGATGGGTGAGCGTGCTGTCGATGAAGACCCTAATGAAGATGAAATCAAACAGATCGCCGCAGTCGTCGGTCAATCGATCAAAGAAGGTGCGGTCGGCTTTTCGTCCAACCGTCTGCCAGGACACGTACTCCCCGATGGCAGAGCCATACCGGGGACCTTCGCGAAAAGAGACGAGCTGGAAGCTATTTCAAAGGAGGTAGGAGCCAATAACGGGTTACTCCAGTACGTACTTAATTACTCTGAACTAGACTCTGAAGTATCGTTGATCGGTGAGCAGGGCTTGCTCGCTAACGCGCCCGTCCTGTTTAGCGCAGTCTTCGTCTCTGGAGAGGCAGGACACTACAGCGCTTACGATGCCAACATATCAGCAATGCGAGATCGCGGGCTGGACATCACTGGACTCACGTTGCCTAGAAGTTTTGGCTCATTATCGTGCTTGGAAAACGACGTACTACCCGATCGAAAATCTCCAGCATGGAGAAAACTCGCGAAGATGAGTTTTAACGATAGACTAAGCGCACTTGAAGACTCGGCTTTTCGGGAAGAGTTGATAACAGAAATTAAAGCCAATAAAGATTTCACCAACAATGCAAGGCGATGGTTTTGGCTCGGCGACGACGATAAACCACTCTACACGCAAGAACGAAATCAAAGCCTGGAGCACATGGCTAGAGAGACTGATGAACACCCTGGAGAAACCTGGATTCGTTTGATGATCGAATCAAGGGGCAAAACCAAGTTTCACGCAAGGTTTGGCAACTTCAATATATCTCAACTCGCGGAATTCATACGGAATGACTGGGTAGTTCCGGGCCTCGGTGATGCTGGAGCACATGTCAGCCAAATCATAGATTCAGGCTGGCCAACGTTTTTTCTGAGTCACTGGTGTCGAGATGCGAAGGAGTTTTCAATTGAGCAATCTATCATGAAAATGACTGGTGACCCTGCGAGAACTCTGGGACTCGGTGATCGGGGCATCCTCGCACAGGGTAAGAAAGCAGATATCAACGTAATCGATTTGAATTCTCTCAACGAAAAACAACCAGAATTGGTGCACGACTTCCCAGGCGGCGCGCCCAGGTTTATTCAAAAAGCATCGGGATATAAAGCTACCGTGTGCAACGGCTCACCCATTCTAATTGATGACGAGCTAACCGGGGAAAGAGCAGGTCAAATAATCCGATCGAGAAGCCACTAACTTTGCTAGAAATACTTAACAGTCCTTTAACTGAAATGGTGAAGGACTGACTCTCGCTATTTTCTCACCGAAGTCGTGTTCTAGCAGCATCCAGAAGTCCTCCGAGCAGCAAACCAGAATTCAGGGTTTACGAAGCAGGTCTAACTTGTAGTTATCCCAGGATAATATTTTTTCTGGGGTAAGCACTAGCCAGCGACGATTTTTCCCTCCCGCCGTCGCTGCCATGGGTTGAGGGGGGTCAGCGACGGGCTGGCCGTGGCCTCCATTATATTTTTCACCCATGTGGATTCGGGCCTCCTTTAAGCCAGGGTCGCCCTCCTCCTCATCTTTGCTTTCGAGTACCACCGCTCGACAATCCATCATGATTCCCTGTAATTCTGGGAAT
>CAJWGQ010000219.1 GCA_913041025.1 uncultured Gammaproteobacteria bacterium
TTCACTTTGGTAATGGTGCTCTTTGGAGCTTTAAGAGAACAGATCACTCAAGAAAATGTACCAACTCCCTTTCGGGGAACGCCGATTACGTTAATCAGCGCCGGCATCATGAGCCTCGCATTTATGGGGTTTCAAGGGATAGCCAGTTGACTGCCATTTTAGCGCCTTCATTATTGCTTTGTTCACTCTTGGCGATTTTAGCAGTTGCGAGCCTTTTGCTGAGGCGTGTATTTCAAGAAGCGGGCGATGACCTTGTAGACGAGATCGACTTAATATTACCACAAACGCAATGTGCCCAGTGTGGCTACCCCGGCTGCAGGCCCTACGCGAAATCCATATCTCAGGGTGAAAGTATCGATCTGTGTCTTCCAGGGGGCCCTGAAGTCCAGGCACAACTGTCTAATCTGATGCGAACCATACCCCTAACCCAAATCCCCAGCCCCAAAGAAGAGTTGGCCTTTATCCAAGAAGAAAACTGCATCGGCTGTGGGTTGTGCCTGCCAGTCTGCCCTGTTGACGCGATAATTGGCGCAAAAGATTACCTTCACACAGTTGTGGCTGGCGAGTGCACAGGCTGCGAACTCTGCGTGGCTGCCTGTCCCGTCGACTGCATTGTAATGCAAGAAAACAGACAGGTTGTCTCTCATAGTCGTGAATTCAGTGACAATCCGGAATCCGAGCAAGCATGCATCAATTGTGCTCAATGCGACGATGCGTGTCCTGTAAATATCAGTCCACTCTTATTCCACAAACTAGTTAGTAAAGGAAACTATGATGCTCTCGAACAATCTGACTTATTCAACTGTGTCGAGTGCGGGATTTGCGATTTAAATTGTCCGAGCAATATCGGCCTGACCAATCAATTCAAATTCGCCAAGGCTCAGGTAAAACAGAACGAATTTGAAAAAGACAACAAAACCAAATTGCTCGCTCGTTACGAACGTCACAACGAAAGACTCGCTGCGAGGAAATCGACGGACGACCAAGCTCGATCAAAGCGGCTGAAAGACCAACGGCCATGGCTCTAAACTCGGACAAAATTATAGGCGTTACCATACTGGCGGCACTCCCCGGGCTTGTAACGATGTCCGTGGTTTGGGGGACGGGAATTGTTCAAAATATCCTTTGGATGCTTCTTTTTGCCGCGCTTATCGATCTGACCTCCCTCAAACTGAAGGCTAAACCTGCTACACAATTCCGCAATATATACCCATCAAGCGCTTTAACGGTGTTACTTATCGCAATTGGATTACCCCCTGCGGTGACACCCGGAGTTCTTTTAGTCGCCTGCCTTTCCAGCTTAGGACTGGCACGCGAAGCTTATGGAGGCATCGGACGCAACGTCTTCAATCCGGCGATGGTCGGTTACGCAGTAATTTTCTTGGCCTATCCACAACAGCTCGCCATCTGGCCATCAGATTTAAACGGCCTAAGCGGTGCCACCCTGCTGACGGAATTCAAATACCGCGAAAGCCTTACTATTAGTGAATTTCTTTCAACTCATGAGTCAGCACAGCAATCAAGCCTCATGGTCGCCTGTTCATTTTTTTTAGGCGGTATTTTTCTACTCTACAAAAAAATAATTACCTGGCATATACCTCTGACAATAATGGCTACAATCGTAGTTCTTGCACAATGGGGCTACGACAGCGGATCTTCGCAGTCTGGCGGATCTCCTTGGTTCCATCTAACAGCAGGAGGATTAGTTGCGACGGCATTTTTTATTGCCACTGACCCGGTTACTCATCCGTTACGAAAACAGCACCAAGTTTTTTTCGCCTTTATAGTCGCTTCAGTTATCTACCTCGTTCGCACGGAGGGAAGCTTTCCCGACGGGATAGCGTTCGCCATATTGTTTGCAAATTGTTTTACCCCAATCATGAACCGTTACCATCTGACAAGGAAAACTGCAGAATGACTAGACCGGTTCTTTCTGTGTTAATCCTGGGACTGATTACATCGATGCTGCTCTCATTAACCAATTTATACACGCGTAACCGAATCGAAGAGAATAGACTCTATCGGCAGAGCGAAGCCACAAGGGAACTATTGAAAGACAGAGGAATCAGGCTATCAGAAACTCAAGATGGGAAAGCCCTTCCTTGCAGGCCTTGGCAGATCAACAAACTCGAGGTGACAGGCTACTCGGGGAAAATCAAAGGTCTAGCGCTTATTGAAAATATAGATGAGCAAAAAGCACTGAGCCTGCGCGTCACAACGCATACCGAAACACCAGGAATAGGAGACTTTATCGAACACCGAAAAACCAAATGGATTAAAGCACTGGATGGAGGCTCCTTTGAAGAATGGTCCAATTTAGATTCAGTGACCGGTGCTACCATCACAACTTCAGCAATGCTGGAAATGGCAACCATTGCCTTTCAAATGGAGGACGTCTTTTGTGACATACAGTAAAAACTTAACCCAAAATATTCTCCAAAATAATCCTGTATGGACTCAACTACTGGGCCTATGCCCTTTGCTAGCAGTTTCAAATACGGTGGCTAACGCGCTCGCATTGGCCCTAGCAAGCAGCTTCGTTTTGATCTCAAGCAACACGCTTATATCGACCCTGCGATCCCTAATCCCCGATTTCATGCGATTGCCGTGCTTCGTCCTAATAATTTCCACATTTACAACAATGACGGTTCTGTTTCTAGAAGCTTTCGCCTTCGAGATTTATATTCAGGTAGCGCTTTTTATCCAGATCATCGTGACCAATTGCGCAATCTTGGAGAGAGCAGAGACCTTCGCGAGCAAGAATTCCATCTTTTCTAGTTTTCTCGATGCAGTCGGCACATCATTTGGCTTTGCTATCGCGATTATCACCTTGGGGTTTGCAAGAGAAATTCTAGGTAAAGGAACGTTATTCGAGAATCTATGGTTTTTGACAGGAAGTGCAGAAGACTTTTATACAATCCTATTGTTTGAATCCGCGCCGCTTTCCATCGCTAGCTTGCCACCTGGTGCATTTTTAGTGGCCGGATTGTTATTAGCCGCATCAAAAGCTATTTACAACTCCAAAGAACACCCATCCGTCAATGAATAACCTAAAAAGGCACGAGATATTCAAAAGGCTGGAAAGTCAAAATCCCTCTCCTACTACGGAGTTAAATTACGCTTCCTCTTTTGAATTACTTATTGCGGTGATTCTTTCCGCTCAAGCAACTGATATCAGTGTTAACAAGGCAACAGGAAAACTTTTCAAACAAGCTAATTCACCTGAAAAAATCATTAAGATGGGTAAAGCAAAACTAAAAGAAAACATCAAAATGATCGGTTTGTTCAATACCAAAGCGGAGAATGTTTTGAAGACTTGCCGCATTCTCCTGGACAATCATAGCGGAGAGGTTCCCAAAACCAGGGAGAAACTAGAATCTCTTCCCGGAGTAGGGCGCAAAACAGCAAATGTTGTCTTAAATACAGCCTTCGGCCAGCCCACCATAGCTGTGGATACGCATATATTCCGAGTATCAAATCGCACAGGATTAGCAAAGGGCAAAGACGTCAGAAAGGTCGAAGACGCACTCATGAAATTCGTACCCAAGGAATTTAAACAGAACGCACACCATTGGTTGATATTACATGGGCGATATACCTGCCTAGCACGGACCCCTAGGTGCGGCTCTTGTATTATTGAAGATTTATGCGAATTCAAAGACAAAACAGACTACTAAGATTCGCTCTCCTATAAATCGACCTCAGAGACATTTACTATTTTTGTATTCAAAAATTGTTCCCCGATCCTTGAAAACCTGCCAAGACCATCAGTTGCCATAAAAGATATCTCGCCTCCATTTGAGTTCAACAATCCTTTCAGCTCAAGTTCATTTGCAACGTGATTAGCCGTGGTAACAGCCGAATCAACTACCGTATACGCCTCACCTAAGACCTCTCTAATCATAGGACTAAATAACGGGAAATGCGTACAGCCAAGTAAGACTGTCTTTGGGCCCTTCTCGATAAACCCTTGTAAATAGTATTCAATCAAATTCCAAGTAATATGATCATCTTGCTGTCGTTGCTCGGCCAACGTTACCCAAAGAGGGCAAGCACGAGCAAAAACCGGAACCTTTGGGTTTTTACTAAGTATCAACCGTTGATACGCTCCGCCCGAAACGGTTCCTTCAGTGGCCAACACTAAAATACCGCTTGTATCGACTTGCTCGCAGGCCTTTACAGCACCAGGCTCTATCACTCCATAGACCGGGGTCGGGTGATAAGCACTAGCTAGCTTCCCCAGCGAAAACGAGGCTGCAGTGTTACAAGCAATCACCAGCGCCTTTACCTTCATCTGCATCAATTTGTCAGCGGCTTGTATCGCATACTTGTGCACGG
>CAJWGQ010000220.1 GCA_913041025.1 uncultured Gammaproteobacteria bacterium
ATTGATACTCTCAAGCAAGGCGCCGAATTTTCTGAGATTGCGATGTCAGAATCGTCATCCAGTAGTGCGTTGGAAGGCGGTGATATGGGGTGGCGTAAGGCAGCCGCATTGCCAAGTTTGTTTTCAGAGGCAGTACTGGATATGACTATTGGTCAGGTATCTGACCCGATAGTCAGGCCGGGTGCTATTCACATTATTAAGCTGCTTGATAAACGCGGGGTAAGCCTGGAAACCATAAATCAAACCAATGTTAGGCACATATTGATTGCGCCCTCCGAAATAAGGACTCCTAAAGAAGCCGAGGTCTTGATCAAAGAGATCAAGAGTGAGTTGTTGGATGGCCGTTCCTTTGAGGAGCTCGCGAGTGAATACTCTGACGACCCAGCCAGCGCGTTAAACGGTGGTAGCTTAGGATGGTCTGAGCCCAGTTCTTTTGTGGAAGCGTTTGCAAATGTTATGCAAGAAATGGATATTGGAGCCCAGAGCGATCCGTTTCTTACGCGATTTGGTTGGCATATTTTGGAAGTGGTAGACCGGCGTGAACAGGATGTTGGTGAAGAGGCGAGGGAAAGTAAGGCTGTTGAGCTCATCCACAGGCGACGTTTTGAGGAAGAAAGAGAGAAGTGGCTCAAAGAAATTCGCGATGAATCTTTCGTAGAAATCCGCCTATGATGTCTCAATGATCGTATTCACTCCGGGAGAGCCCGCTGGAGTTGGTCTAGATCTGGTTGTTCAACTTGCTCAGGATAAAAGAAACTCGCCAATCGTGGTGCTTTGTGATCCGGAGGCTCTACAAGAAAGAGCAAGACTACTAGATTTAGGTTTAACAATTGACGCTAATTGTGAGTCCCCCAGCTCAGATCCTCAGAAAATCACTGTATGTTCGGTTCCTGTCAAAACTCCAGTGCAGCCAGGCGTGTTGGATATCGCAAACGCAAAATCGGTTCTAGACGCTTTAGATATGGCAATTGAAGGATGTTTGTGTGGTAAATACAAAGCGTTAGTCACGGGACCAGTTCAAAAATCAGTTATCCAGGAGGCGGGCTTTGAATTCTCAGGGCACACAGAATATCTGGCTGACAAAAGTAGGACAGAAAATGTCGTTATGATGCTCGAGGGTGGTGGGATGCGCGTGGCATTGGCGACAACGCATCTGCCGATTCACCGAGTTGCCAAAACGCTGTCCCGGGAAATGATAGAAGCTAAATTGAGGATAGTGATTGAGTCTCTGCAGAAAACCTTTTTGGTACCGTCTCCTAGAATACTCGTGTCGGGATTAAATCCTCATGCGGGTGAAAAAGGACATTTAGGCTTGGAGGAAATAGAAATAATAGAACCCGTGTGCCAAGCATTGCGAAAGGAGGGTTTTGATATAGAAGGGCCTTTGCCGGCAGACACACTTTTTGCGGGCTTCTCCTCTGAATCAGTAGATGCAATTTTTGTGATGTACCATGATCAGGGTCTGCCTGTTCTCAAATATGCATCATTTGGTGAAGCGGTCAATGTAACACTAGGCCTTCCTTTTGTTCGAACCTCTGTTGACCATGGCACAGCATTGGATATAGCAGGATCTGGAACTGCGGACCTAGGAAGCACTAAAGCCGCGATCCGTTTAGCAGAGCGCCTATCTGGTTTTAGCCATGGTAAGAACTAGAAAACGGTTTGGCCAGAATTTTCTAATCGACGAAGGTGTAATTGATCGAATAGTTTCAGCTGTTGGATTAAAGGATAGCGATCGAGTCTTAGAAATAGGTCCTGGCTCAGGTGCGATTACTTCAAGACTGCACGAGATTGCGGAAGAAAATTACACAGCTATTGAGATTGATCGAGATTTAGTACGCTTATTAGGTGATCGTTACCCCAATTTAACGATATTGAACCAAGACGTTCTTCAAGTGAATTTTGATTCGTTAATTGGAGAAAACGAAGTTCGGTTAATTGGTAATTTGCCATACAACATAACGAGTCCATTGCTTTTCAGATTGATGTCGATGAATTCTCGCTCGAAAATGCAGGATTTTCATTTTATGGTCCAAAAAGAGGTGGCAGCAAGACTTGTGGCTTCACCAGGCAGCAAAAGTTGGGGAAGGTTAGGCATCATGATTCAAACTTCTTTCGAAGTGAAGAGCCTATTTGACGTTGCGCCCTCAGCATTCAGGCCGCAACCTAAGGTTTGGTCTAGCTTTATTAGAATGGTGCCAGTGGAAAATCAGCTAGATGACCATAAAATGAAGGTTCTGAATGGGATCTTGAGGACTGCATTTTCGGGTCGACGAAAAAAAGTCCAGAACTCGCTTGGTTCTTTTGACATTGATTGGCGAAATCTTGCTTTGGACCCGTCAAAAAGAGCAGATCAATTAACAATGGAAGACTATCTTCAATTAACTAATTCTTTAACGGACGAAAAGAAATGACGAGTGAGTTAGAGGCTAAAGTAAACGTTACTGTCGAAGTGAACTACTTAAAACGAGAGTCCAATCCCATAGCGAATAGCTATGCGTATGCTTATACAGTGACGATAAACAATAATTCGGGTCGATGGTGCCAACTATTGAATCGCCACTGGATCATCACTGACGCTGAGGGTCGGACTGAAGAAGTTCAAGGTGAGGGCGTTGTAGGGGAGCAACCTAAGCTCGATGCAGGTGAAATGTTTCGTTACAGCAGTTATGCGGTAATAGAAACGCCGATTGGCTCTATGCATGGACATTATGAGTTTCAGGAGGAAGGAGGTAACAGGTTCCTTGTGCCCATTCCCGCTTTTTCTTTATCTCAAACAGCCTTAGTGCACTAGGCGGAAAGATTGGCAATATACGCGGTAGGTGATATCCAGGGCTGTCTATCCGAGCTGGATACGCTGCTAAAAAAAATAGATTTTTCTTCTGCTGACAGGATTATTTTTTTAGGTGATCTAATCAACAGAGGGCCAGACTCGCTGGGCGTCTTGAGATTGATAAAAAGTTTGGGTGATCAAGCAATTATCGTTTTGGGCAACCACGATCTTCACTTTTTGGCAATACTATTTGGAGGCCACCCAGAAACGAAGTCCGATACTTTGACCGAGCTCATCGAAGCGAGAGATGCTAAGGATTTGGGACACTGGCTTAGAACCCAGCCCCTAATCCATTATGAAGACTCTTTCGACGCTGTGATGGTGCATGCGGGGGTTCCTTTCTTCTGGTCTACTCACAAGGCCTTGTCTTTGGCCGAAGAGGTGCACAGGATTATAGCCGGCACTGAACAGGAAGAAGGCTTAGATTTTAGGATTTTTTTTAATCAGATGTACGGCAACCATCCTAATTATTGGGATGAGAGTTTGACCGGGATGGACCGTTACAGGGCTATCACTAATTATTTCACAAGAATGAGGTTCCTTGATTTTGAGGGTAGAATGGATTTCAGCCATAAAGGGGCTAACGCGAGTACTTCGGACTCATTGAAGCCGTGGTATTGCTTTTGTCAGGAAGAAAATCAAACAAGAAAAGTACTTTTTGGGCACTGGGCTTCGCTGAATGGCGTCACTGGTAGCGAAGAATTCATTGCTCTCGATACAGGGTGTGTTTGGGGTAGATACTTAACTGCTTATTGTCTGGAAACCAAGGAATTTTTTTCGGTAAAGGCTATTAAATCGGACAAGTAAGAGAATTAGAGATCCATTAATTATGTGTGACCATTCTTTTTTAACCCGCTGGTATAGGTTCTCCTATTTACATGGTAATTGTGATGAAGGGTCTTGAATGCTATTTGGTTGGAGGGGCCGTCAGAGATCGCATACTAAAGCGATCGATTGGAGATCGTGATTGGGTGGTAGTCGGTTCTTCTCCTGAAGAAATGATGTCTCTGGGCTTCCATCCGGTGGGTAAAAAGTTTCCTGTCTATTTACACCCTCAAACCAAAGAAGAATATGCTCTGGCTAGAAAGGAGACGAAAGTTGGCCAAGGCCATTTGGGGTTCGAAATTGACGCAAGTTCAACCATAACCCTAGAAGAAGATTTGCTTCGTAGGGATCTAACGATCAATGCGATTGCTGAAGATTTGGACGGCAAACTAATCGATCCGTTCAATGGATTGACGGATATCAAAAATAGAGTGATCAGGCATGTTTCTCAGGCTTTTGCAGAGGACCCCTTGCGTGTATTTAGAGTTGCACGGTTTATGGCGGAACTCTCAGAGTTCGAAGTTGCGGAGAAGACGCGCGAACTTATATTGGAAATGAGCCGAGCTGGAGCTTTACGTGAACTTTCTGCTGAGAGGATTAGCACAGAAATGTTAAAGGCGCTTGACTCCATAAACCCTCAGCT
>CAJWGQ010000221.1 GCA_913041025.1 uncultured Gammaproteobacteria bacterium
TCCTCCATGCAATTTCGCGGGCAAACCATCGCCCTAATGGTCTTCGGAGACACGGACCAAACTACCTTAAAGCTTTTTGCGGAAGAGATACGGGACGAACTCTCAGCCTTGGACGGCATATCACAAGTTGCCGTGAGTTACGCAAGACCTTGGGAAATCTCAATCGAAGTAAGTGAGAATACCCTCCGGCAGTACAACTTAACATTGGATCAAATCGCCAATGCGATCAGGCGTCAATCCCTTGACTTGCCAGGCGGATCAATAAAAACGGAAGCAGGAGAAATCTTGCTCAGATCGAAAGGACAAGCCTATCGAGGATCGGAGTTTGAAAATATAATAGTGTTAACACGGCCCGACGGAACTAACTTAGCTCTTGGAGACATTGCTGAGATCAAAGATGGTTTTCAAGAGGGTTTCCTAAAAGCTAAATTTGATGGAATGAAGGCTGTTTCGGTGATGGTTTACCGAGTGGGCGAAGAGGATACAATCACCTCAGCAGAATCAGTCAAAAGGTATCTGGACAGGAAGCAGATAGAACTACCCGAGGGCGTAAATCTTAAAGTATGGTTAGACGAATCCATCGCGCTTGATCGACGAATCAGCGCTCTAACAAAAAATGCTTACGCAGGTTTAGCTTTAGTATTGTTGATCCTGGCTCTCTTCCTCAGGTTTAAGGTAGCACTTTGGGTCGCTGCAGGAATTCCAATAGCCGTATTAGGTGCAATCTGGGCCTTCCCAGTCGCCGGAATAAACATCAGCTCACTAACTGTTCTGGCATTTATACTCGTTTTAGGGATCGTGGTTGACGACGCTATAGTGGTTGGGGAGAGGATTTACAGCCATGAGAAGCATAGCAAAAGCAATCGAGACGCTGCAATTTCTGGCACAGCAGAAGTAATCACCCCGGTTGTATTTGGGGTTTTAACGACTATAGCCGCTTTTTTACCCATTCTCCTGATAGATGGAAGAATGGGCGAGTTCTTTTCTGTCATAGGTTGGGTCGTTCTAGTTTGCCTGATTTTCAGCATACTGGAATGTATGTTTATACTGCCCGCTCACCTAGCACATAGAAAAGTAAGTGGCTTTCTTTTTGAGACGAGTTCATTAGTAGCTGGTTGGACTAGGTTCCAAGGTAAATTATCGGGATCTTTAGAATATTTTGCCGAAAACCAGTATCGACATTTTCTTGAGAAAACGCTCGAATGGAGATGGGTGACATGGTCTGTTGCCACCGGGGTGCTGGTCTTATCTTTAGCGCTAATATTTAGCGGCAGGGTCATTTTCCAGTTTTTTCCAGCAGTAGAGGGAGATAGGATTTACGCGACTCTGGTAATGCCTCAAGGAATAAATGTTGAGTACACGGAAATCGCCGCAGAGCAACTGGAAGACGCCGCCATAGAGACGGCGAAGCAAATCGATGAAGAGCTCGGGAACAAAGACAAATCCGTGCTTCTGCAGGTATTTCAATCCATCGGATCGAATGCGGCTCGAAGTAGCGGCCCCCCTTCTGAAACAGCCGGAGGAAGTCACCTGGCAGAAATCGTGGTTTCTTTACCTCCGATCGAAGAACGACCGGGGTGGAACACAAACAAAATAGCTGAGCTTTGGCGAAATAACACCGGGCCAATTACCGATGCGGTCGAGCTACAGTTTTCAACGTCAGCTTTCAATGCCGGTGAAGCTTTGTCTCTTCAGATGAAAGGGAACGACATAAATGAGCTCAAAGCCGCGGCTGAAATGGTTAAGTTAGAATTTAATAAGTACCCGGGCGTTCTTGACTTGAGAGATAGCTTCCGGGCAGGCAAACAGGAGATCAAACTTAATATTCTGTCTGATGCCAAACCTTTGGGCCTAACGCTAAACGATTTGGCCAGACAGGTTAGGCAGGCTTTTTACGGGGAGGAGGCTCAACGGATTCAGAGAGGCACTGACGACGTGCGTGTTATGGTTCGATATCCAGAGAATGAGCGGAAATCGCTTGGCAACCTAGAGAACATGCGCATCAGGACGAAAGAAAATATAGAAGTGCCTTTCGATGCAGTCGCTAAAGTCGAGTACGGAACTGGGTATAGTGCGATTTACAGAGAGGATCAGAAGAGAATCGTGGAAGTAAAGGGCGACATCAACAGATCTGTTGTGTCTCCCGAGGAAGTAATGGCGGCTGTGGAAAGAACGATTTGTGGTATCGGAACCAGTTTTTCTAACCCGGAAAGAAGATGTTTCAACAAGAACTTCCCTAATACTGAGTTCAGATTATCGGGCGAGCAGGAGGAGCGAGGCAAAGCTCTAGGAAGCATGGTAGCCACCGTCCCACTTGCTTTGATGATCATATTTGCTCTTCTCGCCATTCCGCTCAAAAGCTACAGCCAGCCTCTCGTAATAATGAGCGTCATCCCGTTCGGAGCAGTGGGCGCGATTGTGGGGCATTACATAATGGGTTGGGACTTAATTTTCTTCTCACTCCTTGGAATAATTGCGCTGTCTGGCGTTGTGGTGAATGCGTCCCTTGTCCTGGTGGATTACATCAACCGGTTGCGCAGACAAGGGGTCGATCTATTTGAAGCAGTGGCGTCCGCGGGAGTCGTCAGGTTCCGGCCGATTATTTTGACATCTGTAACTACCTTCGTGGGATTAGTCCCGTTAATGAGCAACAACGATCCAGAGACATTCATGTTTATCCCGATGGCAATTTCGCTTTCATTTGGCGTTCTTTTTTCCACAGTAATCACCCTCTTCTTGATACCAAGCCTCTACTTGATGCTTGAGGATTGGTTGGAGCTATGGGGCCTTTCCGATGAACCGTCACAAAAAATACGAGAGACAGAAATAGAATCCGCGCATCGAGCTCAAGTATAGTAAGAAAAGTCTAATCCGCTAACCAGCTGGAGCTCTCAAGTTTGGTTAGGATCAAAATCTAGATCGTGATAACTAGCGATAGCCAGCCCAATTGCCACGCTCGTGAAGGGGTTATGTTCAACCACCTTGTTAGGAAATTTTTTACCTAGCATCGTTTTAACCGACGCTATCTGAGAGGACCCCCCGGTCCTAACGACAATCGTAATGTCTTTCACTCCAATATTAGATCTCTTTAAGACCTCATCAATGGCAATCTCGATTTCCTGGAGCATGCTCGCCATGATTCTCTCCAAATCAGCGCGGGAGATATCAATAGTCAGATCAAGCTCAGGAATATCTATCTGAGAAAAATCCGAAGACGAAATAGCTGCTTTCGCTTTCCTTATTTCCTGAAAAACCAGATAGCTATAGTTGTTGGTTATCAAATCAAGCAAACGTTCAAATTTTTGAGCACCAGAACCTCCCTGATTAATTCGCTCTACAATATTTGAGCGATATTGGTTCTGGTTAAGCATGTAGGTAACGGTCCAATTTAAAAGCTTCTCCTCTATCTCATCAAACGGAAACTCGCTTTCGACCAATTTTCCATCTCGCACCCGCGACCATAGCTCTCCCTTACCTAACGAAGGGGAAAGGAATTCTTTAAAGAGGAGCTGATCTATATGGTCACCACCTAAAGGCAAGCCCTCAGTAGCGAGGACTTTAAAACGGTTTTCCTCGAAGCGGATGACAGATAAATCCATCGTACCTCCTCCGAAATCAAAGGCTAAAACATTTCCACTTTTCAGAGATGTATTGGAGTAAAGATAACTCAAGGTTGCGGCTACGGGTTCAGGATAAAATGTGACATTCGAAATTCCTGCGTGCGAACATGCCTCAGAGAGCTTTGAAAACGCGACTGAATTAGAATTTCTCTGGCGTCCCTCAAAAACAACAGGATGGCCACAATGAACGCGATTGATGGGCTCGTGCAAAGCTATCTCAATGGATTTACGTATCCGCAAGAATATAGGGGTTATAAGTGCGACTACCCTGAAAGGTCGATCGAAGACCATCAGCCTGCGGAGAGAATCAGTTCCAAGCAACCTCTTTATACCTCGGAATAGTCTTCCAGGCATTCCTCGATCAACTACTGGCTTTCCGAACACATCGGCTAGATTCGACCCATCGCCCTCAGAGCTAGGAGATTGATGCTCAGAGCCGATTATGGTTGTCTTTGCAATAACCTCAGGAGTCAACTCCACTATTCGATTCATATTCTCGGAGATGTATTGATTTATCGCGTTTTGCCCAGTTTTTGGCTGCAATTCCCGATTCAGGTGAATCGCCGTAGGCATGATAGCATCTTCATCTTCGAGATTTACCAGGCGAATATCTTTACCGTCGTAAAACGCAGCTACGCTATTAGACGTACCAAAATCTATCCCAATTCCGCTCATTT
>CAJWGQ010000222.1 GCA_913041025.1 uncultured Gammaproteobacteria bacterium
GTTACATTGGCAATGGTCACTTCAGTTTTTTGGGCTTACGGCGAATATGGTAAGGGCATGATTTTTTTCTCGGACACGGATGTCAGGATGCTCAGGCTCGAAGTCAAAGCCAGAGGAAATCTGAGCGTAGACGAAGCCTACAAGCTCACGAAGGAGGTCGAGGAGCGGATACTACCGGTGGAGGGAATACGAAGTGTTAACTCCTACGCGTTTATCTCAGACCGAGGAGACACCATAGGCCAGATGTTCCTGGAGCTATTTGAAGGAAACGAGAGAAGGCTGACAGGCGACGAAATCACAGAACAGATCCGGCAATATACAAATGACCTGGCCGGAATTTCGATCGAACTGCTTCCTCAAGAAATGGGACCCCCTGTGGGGAAACCAGTCTACATCGAAGTATCGTCCTATCAAAGAGCGCTACTCGAGCCAGCGATAGAGAAAATTCGTGGCTTTATGGAGGAAAACGTCGAAGGCTTGCGCGATGTCGATGACTCGAGAGACCTGCCAGGAATCGAATTCCGCTTGAACATTGATAAAGCCAAAGCATCCATGTACGGGGCTGACGTCAGTCAGGTGGGAATGGCGGTGCAGCTCGTGACCAATGGCATCAAAGTCGGCGAGTACCGGCCGGACAGAGCAGATGATGGAGTCGATATCCGGGTTCGCTACCCCACAGATGACCGAACTATCCAAGCGCTGGAGGACCTGCGTGTGATGACTAATAGCGGCCTGGTTCCCATTAGTAACTTTGTCAGCCTGGAGCCCATGCAAAAAGTCAGTACGATTAGACGGGTGGACGGAATTCCGGTCAAAGAAGTTCGAGCCAACGTCGCGCCCGGAGTTCTTGCCGACGATAAAGTGAGAGAGATTGAGGAGTGGATATCTGCTCAGACCTGGCACCCTGAATTAAATATCAAATTCCGCGGTGCAAACGAAGAACAGCAAGGCGCAATGGATTTTGTTGGCGTAGCTTTCAGTCTATCTCTGCTGTTCATGTTCGTTCTGTTGGTGACTCAATTCAACAGCTTTTACCAAAGCGCACTCATACTATTCGCAGTAGTTTTATCCACGGCGGGAGTACTCATTGGACTACTCATCACAGGCAATCCTTTTAGCTCTGTCATGACCGGGGTAGGCGTGGTCGCTCTGGCGGGAATAGTCGTCAATAACAACATCGTTCTAATCGATACCTTTAATAATCTGCGCGCAGAGCATCCAGAAAGCGATTATCTTGATTTATTAGTCAGGACAGGCGCTCAAAGACTCCGGCCTGTCATACTGACCTCGACTACGACGATACTGGGCCTTCTGCCCCTCGCAAGCAATGTGAGCATCGACCTGATCAACAGAACAATCATATTTGGCAGCTCTTTGTCGGCTTTCTGGGTACCCCTATCTCAGGCGATAGTCTCGGGATTAACAGTGGCAACCTTACTGACTTTGGTAACCACTCCCGCCATGCTCGCGATGCCCTATCAACTCAAGAGTTTCATAGCTAAACGATTTAAGCAAAAGCCGCTTGATCAAACAGTTACTCCATGAGCCATTCAATCATCTCCGGGTAGGCTTTTTTATCCTGCACCAGAAACATGTGCCCGCCTTCGTAAAAACGAATTTCGCTTGACTCTATTTGATCGGCTATCGCCTGCATATTCTCTACGGGTGCAACCCCATCAAACTTCCCTCCTAATAACAGAACAGGGGCAGTGATCTGACGGAGCCTGTCGTAGGTATCATGGTTTTTCCTCGCCATTAACTGTTTTAACGCCCCCTCAGCATGTCGATCGGAACGGCGAGCGGAAATCGACATCTGAATATATTGCTCCCATTTTTCAGGGTTCTCTTGTTGCCAGACTTTGTCTCGCCTGAGGTCCGAGACCTCCAAATGCTTTGCGGCTCGCTCATAGGCTTCTAACTTTTCAATTTCATGAAGTGGGTAAGAGGAGCGTCCTTGTCCACCAGAGGAGGTGCACGCCAGGACAAGTTTAGAAACTCTGTCTGGGTGTCTTAAAACAAATTCTTGACCAACCATCCCACCAAATGAAACGCCTACTACCGATACACGATCTAGATCCAGATAGTCCAAGAGAGCAGCCGCGTCATCAGCATAGTCAGCCATCGTATAGTCCCCATCTGGCTTAGATGTCTGCCCTAAACCGCGTTGGTCATAAGCGATGAGCTCAAACACCTTGGCAAGAGGAGAATCAAATTGGTTCGGTTTGTTACGCAGGTCCCCACCAGTCCCGCTAATAAAGAGCAGTGGCTCTCCAGAGTGTCCGTAGTCCTGACCTCGTTCATAGTAGATCTCTATCTGGTCTTCCCTAAAAACCCCCATCAATCTCTCCTGTTTAATAAAGCCTCATAGGAAATAACAATACGCTCTGATTCTTCTGCGTGAAGGTTTTCAACGAGCTGCCCATCCAACACAGCAACGCCCTTACCAGATTCAACCGCTTGCTCCCATACACCTAAGACCCGTTTAGCATGTTCATAGTCATCTTCTGAATAACCAAACACTTCATTCGCGATCTTCACTTGCGTTGGATGAATCAGCGTTTTCCCATCAAAGCCAATATCTCGACCCGCGATACAAGACTGCCTAAGAGCGTCGAGGTTTTGGTAATCGAGGTGCACACCATCAAAAATGTCTAATCCTCTGGACCTAGCGACCATGACGCATCGTTGGAGTGCATAATCCAAATTAGAGCGGGTTTCGGTGTGCTTCGCCCTCAGCTCTTTGACCAAGTCGCTGGTGCCCATGACGATGGCTTCAACATAAGAGTGATCTGTAAGGGTTTCTAGCTCGAGAACGCCTCTTGGCGTTTCAATCATAATCCATCGTGTTAAATCTGATCTGCCATTTGAAGATAAGAGTTCGTCAATTTTCTCGAGCTGATAAATGGTTTCTACTTTTGGAAACAACATGGCCGAAATATCCGCTTCCGAAAATTGCTGGACGTCCGCACTCCCCCACTCAGTAGCTAACGAATTCACCCTAACGACCAACTCGCGATGACCATACCCTCCAGAGCCTATCGCTTCAAAAACCTGCTGCCTCGCTAACGCCTTGGACTCGGGAGAAACCGCGTCCTCTAAGTCAAAAATAACAACATCGGTATCAATTGACTTGGCCTTTTGCATAGCCCGTTCATTAGCCCCAGGCATATATAATAATGAACGCCTAGGGTTGTATTTTTTCATTGTTGTTTATCCGCCAATTTAAGCTCCCCTCGCAACCTCGTTACTCATTGCACCGCTCACCTTATATCTGATCTACTAGGCAAATCTAACGAAAGAGACAACAGTTTGATAGAACCTTTTGATATCAGCGACAAAGTGATCGCCATTACTGGGGCTTCTTCTGGATTTGGTCATCATTTCGCCGGCACACTCTCGGCCAAAGGCGCGACCACAATTCTTGGAGCCAGAAGAATAGATAAATTAGAAAGCCGAGTCGAAGAAATCACAGACCTAGGCGGCAAAGCAGAGGCTTTACCTCTGGACGTCAACGACTCCGAAAGTATCAACGAGTTTTTGGATCGGGCTTTCAAAAATTATGGCAGAGTGGATGTGCTCATCAACAACGCGGGAGTTGAGGCTGGGGCGAAGACTTACCAAACTACCGAGGAAGAAGACTGGGACTATGTCATCAATACCAACCTCAAATCTGCCTGGATGATCTCAAAACGTTATACAGATAGAGTCTTGGAATATAAGCAGCAGGAAGGGAATATTGTTATGGTGTCTTCGATAACGGATTCCAGAACGATCAAAGGCCAATTTTCCTATGCCGTCAGCAAAGGTGGCATGACAAGGATGACAGAAGTCATGGCGCTCGAAGCCGCAAAATTTAATATTCGTGTGAATGCGCTGGCCCCAGGTTACTTTCTAACTGACCTGAGCAGGCTACTGCTTGAAAGCGAGATCGCCGACGAGTTCGTTAAAGGTATACCCATGAGACGAACCGGCGAGTTCCCTGACTTGGACGGCCCGCTACTACTACTTGCGAGCGACGCCTCTCGTTACATGACCGGATCCATATTGGTCGTAGATGGCGGCCACATTTGCGCATCGCTATAGGTTCAAGGAGGACATAAAAGGTGAGTGAAATCAGACCCTACACAATCAACGTCGCTGATGAAGAAATTGAAAGGTTAAAGTCCAGACTGGAAATTTCCAGATTCCCAGAGAAAGAGACAACAGACGATTGGAGCCAGGGCGCACCCCTTGCTTACGTAAAAAATATTACCGACTA
>CAJWGQ010000223.1 GCA_913041025.1 uncultured Gammaproteobacteria bacterium
AATAAAATTCCGCCGACTTTGATCATCGATCCGCCAGAAGAGTTGCAAGTTATGCAGGACGAAATATTTGGTCCGGTGATGCCGATTAAGTCCTATGATCAAGTGGAGGAGACAATTTCTTACGTGAATGATAGACCACGACCGCTTGGGTTATATTATTTTGGCTCGAACTCCAAGGAGGAATCTGATGTGCTTGATCGCACTACCTCAGGAGGCGTTACAGTAAACGATGTGGTGATGCATTATCTTCAAGAAGACTTGCCTTTTGGTGGTATAGGGCCATCGGGAATGGGTTCTTATCACGGTGAAGACGGGTTCAAACGTTTTAGTCATGCGAAAGCAATCTATAGTCAGACTAAGGTTGGGGCTGTCTTGGAAGCTTTGAGGCCTCCTTATGGTGATTCAATTCTGAAGATGGCTAAATCTCAGAGTAAATAAAGGGCTTCAAGACTTGTTGAAAAAGGAAACACCAGAGCTACCAAGCATTTCTAGGGCCAATTTTGAGCGGGACGGATTTCTAATATTTAGAAACTGCCTTGACGACGCGATATGTAAAGAGGCAAAGAATTTTGTACTAGGCTCTCTTGAGCCGCTTATAGGACCTGCCGAACTTGAGGTAGATGTCGGGTACCCTGGCGCTCCTGCAGGTGACAAAGAAGTGGGGAGCGAGACGCCTAGGAGGCTTTTGCATGCCTATGGCCGCGCTGCGATTATGCGTCGAATGGCACTTCACGAAAATGTTAGACACGTAATTTATGAGTTGATGGAAGAAAAGTCGGTCATGCTGTCTCAGTGTCACCACAACTGTGTTATGACTAAATTCCCAAAATATTCGAGCACCACCGGCTGGCACCAGGATATTCGATATTGGCATTTCGATTTGCCAGAACTCGTCTCCGTATGGATAGCGCTTGATCGGGAAGATGAATTAAACGGAGCTTTGCAGGTGATACCAGGGAGCCACAAGATGGACTTTGGACGGGGCGATTTCGATAAGGATTGGTTCTTTCGCGAAGACAATGAAGCAAATCAGGCCTTGTTTGAAAAAAAAGTGAGTGTCGAATTGAATCGTGGTGATTTATTGTTTTTTCATTGTCGGCTACTGCATTCAGCAAGCCAAAACCTAAGTAGCGAAGTGAAGCTTTCTCCTGTTTTTACCTACCATGGAAGCTCAAACCAGCCGATAGACGGTACACGGTCGGCTAGATTTCCTAGTATAGCTGTATAGGTCACTGGCGTGTCTAAGGAGATAAACGAAGAGCAGGAATCCTTTGCTGACGTAATGCAAGATGTTCAGCCTTTGTCAAAGGGTAAGAACGTGGTGCGTAAAAATGTGCGCGAGAGCTCGGAGATCGCCCAGGAGAACAGGCGTTTATCTGCTGAGGGCAAGTTAAAACCAGCAAAAGATGAGAACTATCTGACTTTGGGCGAAGTCCATTTAAAAGCTCCGTTGGAGTATTTGGAATGGAAGAAAATAGGTATCCAAAATGCCGTTTTTGAACGTTTAAGAAAAGGTCTCTACGAAATTGATGGAACGTTAGACCTCCACAGGAAGACAGTTAAAGAGGCTAGGGTCATGGTATTTGAATTCCTAGAGCTTTCGATCAGAAAGCGCTGGCGGAACGTACTAATATCCCACGGCAAAGGAGAGGCAAGCAAAACACCGGGACGTCTGAAGAGTTATTTGTTCGCTTGGCTTGAACAACACGAAGAAGTAAACGCGTTTTGCTCTGCTCAGCGGAAGAAAGGCGGAGTGGGCTCAGTCTACGTCCTATTAAAGAAGTCGCCTGAAGAGAAAGAATTAAATCGAGAGGAACACGGATTTAAGAGCGATCTTTACCAGACTTAGTCGCAAGAATATCCAGCCCACTTCATTTTGCCGTCTTTGCCGATTTCCCCGGCAACGATCGCATTAGCGCCCAGTGTCGCAGCTTCATTTTTTGCGAGCCCCATAAGTTCATTTTGAACCCTTTCTCCCTTTCGGCTGAAGAAGACTCTTTTTGAGCGAGTGGTCGCCGTGCCTTTTCCAACCATCTTGCAATTGTTGACTTCGTCCGCGGTGGCCTCACGGACTTTGCTACCTTCTTCGGTTAAATCAACGAAGCTCAGTCCCATAAACAGCGGTAGGACTATGAGAAAACTAAAAAATTTCATGTTTATATTCTTCCTTTATCAAGTTCTAGAATACCGCGACCAATGTTGAGTCTAATGATATCGCTTGCACCCTCTGCAAGTCGCCATGCTCTAACTTTTTTATAGAGACGAACTAATGGGTGAGTATCCACTAAAGCTGCGCCTCCAACGAGTTGAATGCCGGTATCGATAATCTCGCCAACTGTCTCGGTAGCAAAAGCCTTGGTAGCCATCGATTCATTGACGGCGTTCTCTCCTGAGTCCGCTATTCGTGCCGTTCGATACAGCATACTTCTCGCTGCGTAGGCTTTGATTCTTGCATTAGCATAGTGCCAACGAACGACATCTTTGTTCCCTCTCGGCTCGCCGGATCGGTCTTCGGACTTCAGGTGTTCGGTCAGAAAGTTGATTACCCAGATCATATAACCGCAAGCCTGGGCAGCAAATAATAACCGGGTGTCTCCTATTTGACGCATTGCCCGGGGAAGCCCTTTACCTGGTTCTCCTATTATATTTTTGGAGGATATGTTCACATTTTTGAAGGAAAATGCGGCGTGATGAGACCCGTCTAACGATGAGAATTTCTTATCTATATTCACCCCATCTAAATCGGTGTCTACAACTACCATGGAAGGACCTAGATCCTCAATGTGTACCAGCGCATTAATAAAGTCCGCATCTGCCCCACCGGTCACATAGGACTTCTGACCGTTGACTACCAAGGTTTCGCCTTCGATTTTCCCTGACGTAGGTTTTGGAGCATCGTCAGGCTCTGTAAACCCGAAGCTTGAGCGTTTTTCCCCGTTTAGTAAGGGAGAAAGATGGGTACTTTTCAAGGGTTCTCCTACACCACCCAAAACGCCGGGGCTTGGGCCAAATACCGAATCCACATGTGGGGCGTTGTGTGAGCAGAGAGTCTCCCGTGCAACGGTGAGTTCTAATTGAGTCGCCTCTGTTCCACCAAATTGCTTTGGCTGTGTCATCATAAATAAGCCGAGGCGCTTTGATTCGTCTCTCGCAGTTTCTCTGCTATCTGGATCCTCCGATAAATTGAGTAACGTGTCTCGAGCGAACGTATTGCAAGTTTCTTTGAGCTCAATTAGTTCCTTGGATAACGTTTCGGGCATGATGTTCCTATAGGTTTGGGATGATAGTTAATACTACGATGATCAGCATGGTGGCTACCATTGTGCCAAAAGCGTAGAGAACCAGCGATTCTCGATAGGCTAGTTTTCCGAGCATTTCTTCGGTTTCCTCTTCTGTTCTGGCACTAGCAGAAGTCGTGATTCTGTATTTCGTCAGCCCGTCTCGCTTTGGTAGTTTAACAAATAGTTCGGGAGTAGAGTCTAAACGCTTGGCTACCTCGCCAAAATGAATGCCGGTTTTTTTTGCAATCTGATTAGGATGCATGGCCTTGTCTTTCTCGTCGAGCATGCAGTGATAGATGTCTAATATGAGCGACACTTTGTTTCGGAAGCGGAAATTGATAGGTAAGAACCCAAACATGATCGTTTAATTAATCCAGATATAGTCTCCGAAAAAGGAGTTTACTCTTTTCTAGCGATGATTAATTCCCTTATTGGTGCTTGATATCCTTCGATGGTGAGCTGCGGGTCGTTGGGGTTTAGGGCATTAGCAAGTGATTCAAAACTCATCCACTCGGTCGCTCTTTGCTCTTGGGTGGTGGTCTTCGTGATATCGACTTTAGTCGGGTCTTTGTACCCAGCCTTTTCGATCCAGCTAAATAAATCGCTTTCCGATGGAACACACCAGACATTGCCCATCCGCGCGTAGCGTCCATCGGGGTATAGGCTGGTTTTTTGATCATGGATTAGTGTCTCAAGAATCAACAACCCGGAACTCGAGGTCTGATCATAAAGGCGTGTAAGGTGATCGATGGGGTCCCTGCGATGATAAATTACTCCCATGCTAAAAACGCAATTGAATTGAACCGTTGTTGGAAGTTCTTCCAGCTTGAAGGGCAGAACTGTATTTCTTTTGTCTTGGACATAACGCTCTACGCATTGGTGTTGCAGACAAAACAGCGCGGAAGGGTCGATACCGATGACGCTCTGGGCGCCCGCCTCAAGCATTCGCCATCCAAAGTACCCGTT
>CAJWGQ010000224.1 GCA_913041025.1 uncultured Gammaproteobacteria bacterium
ACCGGAGAAATTTTCCATACCCAAGAAGAAAGGCTAAGAATGGAGCAATTAAAAAATACTGGCTTAGATGATATATATGAGACCAGACATACAGACGAACAAATGTTTACCTGGTGGGACTATAGGGGCGGTTCCTTTCACCGGAAACATGGTCTTCGAATTGATACGATTCTCGCAACGAAAGGAATAACAAAAAGAACAAAAACCTTTGTCATAGACAGAGATTTCAGGAAAAAGAAAGACGAACTCACGCCATCAGATCACGCTCCGGTCTACATAGATATCGAGTGACTTCTTGAGGAAAAGTTTCCTGATTTAATATTGAAATTAGCGTGAGCTTTAGAGGATTAGGTGGTAAGGTACGCGCTTCGGAATCGGATTGATATTTATTTTCTATATAATTCAATGAGTTATGAATATCGATGATGATAAACATAACGATTACACAGGTTAGAGAATCGACATGACGGACTTATCGCACTATCGAAACATTGGAATCTTTGCACACGTTGACGCTGGTAAAACAACCACGACCGAGAGAATTCTTAAATTAACTGGAAAAATACACAAACTAGGCGAAGTCCATGATGGGGAAGCAACCACCGATTTCATGGAACAGGAACAAGAAAGAGGTATTACGATCCAATCAGCAGCGACCTCCTGTTCCTGGGATGATCACCGACTAAATATTATAGACACGCCTGGGCACGTTGATTTCACCATCGAGGTTTATCGATCCCTCAAAGTCCTTGACGGTGGTGTGGGAGTTTTTTGCGGTTCAGGAGGTGTTGAGCCACAGTCCGAAACAAATTGGCGATACGCAACAGAAAGTGAAGTCGCGAGAATTATTTTCGTTAACAAACTGGACCGCCTCGGCGCTGACTTTTATCGAGTGGTGGAGCAAATAAAAGATGTCTTAGGCGCAAAACCCATGGTGATGACGATACCAATAGGTATCGAAGATGAATTTAAAGGAATAGTCGACATTCTCACCCAGGAAGCTTGGGTATGGGATGACAGCGGCGATCCTGAAAAATACGAAATAGTAGAAATTCCAGAAGAACTGAAGGAAAAAGCCGCTCAATACCGAGAAGATCTAATAGAACTCGCTGTAGAAGAAGATGATGACCTGATGGAATCATACTTAGAAGGAAACGAGCCTTCTGTAGAAGACCTCAAAAGATGCATTCGAAAGGGAACGATTGATCTCAATTTCTTCCCTACTTTTTGTGGTTCAGCTTTCAAGAACAAAGGTGTACAAAACATACTAAACGCGGTTGTTGATTATTTACCAAGCCCAACCGAAGTTGACCCTCAACCCGAGGTAGACCTGGAAGGAAATGAGACTGGAGGGAAAGCTCTCGTCGAGGCCTCTGCCCCCCTTCGGGCGTTGGCCTTCAAGATCATGGATGACAAGTATGGCGCCCTTACGTTCACTCGAATTTACTCAGGAACTCTGAACAAAGGAGACAACGTCCTTAACACCTATACCGGCAAGACTGAAAGAATTGGCAGAATAGTAGAAATGCACGCAGATTCTAGAGAGGAACTCGATTCAGCTCAGGCCGGCGACATCGTTGCACTACTTGGTATGAAAAACACTCAGACTGGTCACACACTTTGCGACCCTAATAACCCGGCAACCCTTGAGCCAATGGTATTTCCGGATCCTGTAATATCTGTAGCGATAGCGCCAAAAGATAAGGCCGGGGCAGAAAAAATGGGAATAGCTCTCGGCAAAATGATTCAAGAAGACCCCTCTTTCTACATTGAAACTGATCAAGAATCTGGCGAGACCATCATGAGAGGGATGGGAGAACTTCACCTAGACATTAAAGTGGACATCCTAAAGCGAACTCACGGTATTGATGTTGAAGTTGGCAGACCACAAGTGGCCTACAGAGAAACAATTACTCAAACCATCGAAGATACTTACACTCACAAGAAGCAGACTGGCGGCGCTGGTCAATTCGCTAAGATCGATTATATTATCGAGCCGGGAGATGTTGGCAGCGGTTACGAATTTGAGTCAAAAGTATCAGGAGGTAATGTTCCTCGAGAATTTTGGCCTGCAATTCAAAAGGCTTTTGGCGATAGCATGCAGGAGGGAACTCTAGCCGGTTTCCCTCTCTTAGACGTGAAAGTTACTCTTCTAGACGGAGGCTATCACCCCGTAGACTCCTCGGCCATCGCATATGAGCTAGCGAGCAAAGCTGCTTATAGACAAAGTGTACCCAAAGCGAGCCCACAATTACTTGAACCAGTTATGAAAGTCGATGTCTTCACACCGGAAGATCATGTTGGTGACGTGATAGGCGACCTGAACAGGCGCCGAGGCATGATCAAATCACAGGAAGCTGGAGCGACCGGCGTAAGGGTAAAAGCAGATTGCCCTCTTGGTGAAATGTTTGGATACATCAGTGATTTGCGAACCATGACCTCTGGTCGAGGCCAATTTTCCATGGAATTTTCGCATTACTCTCCGTCCCCAGCGAATGTGGCAGAGGCGGTGATTCAAGAAGTAAAAGAGCGAAAGGCAGCCAAAGCCTAACTAAAACCTGGTAGGCTTGGTCTGGTCTGTTGAGAAACGGTCAGATCAAACCAGCGCGATCAGACATTGAACCGAAAATGTACTACGTCTCCATCCTCGACTAGATATTGTTTCCCTTCGAGCCGCCATTTACCCGCCTCCTTCGCCCGTTGCTCTCCTCCATGAGCTATGAAATCTTGGTAACTGATCACTTCAGCACGAATAAAACCTTTCTTAAAATCAGTATGAATGACTCCAGCAGCATCAGGCGCTGTGGCTCCAACGGGAATAGTCCAAGCTCTAACCTCTTTAGGACCCGCGGTAAAATACTGCTGTAGTCCTAACAACTTATACCCAGCTCTTATTACTCGATCTAGTCCAGCCTCTTCTAACCCAAGATTTTCGAGAAATTCAGATCTTTCTAGATCACTCAATTCTGCTAGCTCTGCTTCAATTTGATTACTTACCGTTACAACCTCTGCGCCTTCTTCATCCGCGATTTTTTGTACTTGCTCAACCATGCTATTGCCATGAAACCCATCTTCCGCAACATTCGCTACATAAAGAACTGGTTTATTCGTTAAAAAGTGGAAGTTTTCTAGCTCAGCTTCTTCTTCCTCGGACAGATCTAAATTCCTGATAGCCCGGCCAGATTCTAAATTCTCTTCTAGCTTGCTAAGCACCTCCAAAGTGCTTATCGATTCTTTATCGCCTGAATTAGCAACTCTCTTTAATCGATCAGAAATTCGTGACAGGCTATCCAAATCCGCTAATGCTAATTCGGTATCAATGATTTCAATGTCATCGGCAGGAGATACGGAACCAGAAACATGAACAATATTCTCATCTTCAAAACAACGCACAACGTGGGCAATAGCATCGGTTTCTCGAATATGAGCAAGGAATTGATTCCCCAATCCTTCGCCTTCGGATGCTCCAGCAACCAGCCCAGCTATATCGACGAACTCCATAGAAGCAGGAATCAACTTTTCAGGTTTAACCAGACTAGCCAATTCATTTAATCTCGGATCAGGTACCGGAACAACACCAGTATTAGGATCTATCGTGCAAAAAGGGAAGTTTTCTGCATCTATACCCGCCTGCGTCAACGCGTTAAACAACGTTGACTTCCCCACATTGGGTAATCCTACGATTCCGCATTTAAACCCCACTATAACAACCTACTTGTGTTTCCAGGTTCAGAATGCAATCGGGTCATTGCTTTCTCCCAATCAGCATTAACTATTTCTTTTATTAAAGTGGGTGGGAAATTAAGCGCATCACCGATCGAATTTTGCTCTTGTGACGGTATCTTATGTCTGGTCAGATAGGGTGTAACCTTCGAGACTTCACCCGGGTGCCCAACCCCGATCCTCAATCGATAAAACTCGCGATTATTACTTAATTCAGAAAATAGACTTCTCAATCCGTTGTGTCCATTTGCCCCACCTCCCAGCTTAATTCGGACAGTACCAGGAGTGAAAGCCATCTCATCGTGAGCAACCAAGATTGCATTTATGGGAATTTGAAAGTAACGTGCGGCCAATCTGACAGATAAGCCACTCTCATTCATATAAGTCATCGGCTTAAGCAACAAGCATTCAGTGCCCTCAATCATCGCTTTAGCAACCCAACCTTCTAACTTTGAATTTTCCTTGAACTGCGCATCATACGATGTTGCAAGGCCATCTAACCATTCTGCGCCAACATTATGTC
>CAJWGQ010000225.1 GCA_913041025.1 uncultured Gammaproteobacteria bacterium
AGGCTAAACCGGCATAACAATCCTCTAATGGTGCGGGTATTGGGTGTTCAGGTGCGAGTCGATAATCCACTGATAGGACCGTAACTCCCAATTTTGAGGCAATTAACAAGTTCGAAAGATCAGACCCATCAGGAGACCCAAACAAATAACCGCCTCCATGGATATGCAGATATCCTGCTCTAGTTTTATTCTCGCCAGCTTCAGGTTGATAAAGCAGACAGCGCACCTTTGGGCCATTAGGTTGGGATGCAAAAATCTCAGTGCGCTGCACATTGTAAGATTCTGGGTCGGCTAGACCCACAGCTTTTGCCGCCATATTGTCCCTGGCCTTACTAATATTATCGTCGGTGAGCTCTGGTAGGAAAGGACCATCCGCCATGACTTGTAATTCAGGATCTAAAAGGTGCTTTGTAGAGGACATAGATCTCCCAACTATCTAAAAAGATACCCAATCTATCCGAGATGATGGAAATCAACAATAGAACGAGAAGCTATAGGATTTAGAGAGAGCCCTTAAGGCAAAGGCAACTCAGCAAAAATCCGAACCTCAATACTTTCTCGAGGCTGAAGACCATCAGAATCCGGCAACTGGACCGCAGTATGTAAGGTAGGACGGAATAAATCACCACCAGGAGGATGCGAATCATAAGTCAAAAAGACCAACGCCTCTTCCTGATTCATCTTGGAGTAGTAGTACCAGCGCTGGTCGTCGTTTGGTTTGCAGTAGTGAGCGTTAAAAGGCTTCGGCGCATTCACGTTCGGTTTGTATTCCAGGTCATCAAGATCGATTGACGTCCTATCGCAAATCGCCAAAGGAAACCGTTCGAGTGGTTTGGATGAAACTGAGCGCCAGATATTTAGTCCTATCATGCGCTTATTTGTGGGCAACCCTATTATCTCGGCAAAGCTTTGGGTAATTGTATTTCCGTCTGAACTAAAGTTATCCGCATAGTCATTGTGAACCGCCAAGGCTGGAGGACCGTACTGAATACCATCTACGAAATAATGCTCTTTTTTATCTTCATCACGAAATGTGTGCGACTCGATGGTCAAAATCCTGGCTTGAGGAAGTAAAGCCTCGGCGAGAGTCCTGCATTCAGAGTAGTGCTTTGCAGAAACCTCTTCTGTATCCCGCCAATCGCAAACCTCGGACTCAGATTTCACTAACAAAAATCCGACGCCGTTGGTCAGCAGACTGGTAGCATCTGACGCTTCTGTTTCAACACCAAAAACTGAACGCGCATCTCGTATGGTCGTGGGCCGGTTGATCCTAGAAAAATCAAACGTCTCGCGTTCGGGAGAGTCTTTCTCTGCCATTTGCGGATAGGTGAAATTCAACCGGCCAGTAAAATCCATGATCCTTTTCTTATTAATCTCCGCTTAAGTCAGCAGTTATCAAAGCACTCGCACATTGTTTTTTCCTCGGAAGCTCACCTAACTCATTCAACCGAGCTTCTAATAATATTCAGATCTCTGGTCAATACGCTACCTACCGCCGTATGCGAAATTTCATGCCTTTCTAATCCCAATAATTCACTTATTTGGTTAGTCGCATGTATTCCCGTGCAGTGCCCTCCCAAGAATTTTTCCAAACCCGCTTCACCTAGCCATTCAGCCGTACGATTAACCACTTCGTCTTCAGCAAGCCACAGATGAAAGCCGCCAATCGCCGCATAAATCGGTCTATCCTTAATACGGCGTAAAGTCTCGCCAGTGTTGATTATTCCAGCATGCCCGCAGCCAGACATCATTACCCATCCTTTTTCTGTCAGCATCCCAAGCGATTGATCATCACGGATGATATCAGGAGTAAGAGAACCATCTATTTGAACAAAGAGGCCAGACGGACCGTTGTAATGTTCATTCTGTCTTGCCACTGGCCCCGTTATGAATAAATTTTCAGCTATTTCCATAGGTCCTTCAACAACTACAAATGTAATACCCAGAGCCTCAGCCTCACTTCTGAAGGTAGACACTCTTTCAAATCCTCCTGGACCAAGCCGGTTGGCACTATCGATTTCGGCTTTTGAGTTAAGTCTTTGGTCAAAGAAACCCCTTGCAACATAAACCTTTGAAAATGCTCTCTTATTAATTTGACCAAACTCCCTGCGCAGCTTTAACAAGCCGCCAGTATGATCCGCGTGGAAATGACTTAAGATGACCTTCTCAACTTTTGACAAATCCTTGCCTAATCTTTTCGCGTTATGCATCACCGTGTCTTCGTGGAAACCTGTGTCGAACATAACAGTCTCATCAGAGCCCTCGTATAACGCTCCAAAGCTCCATTCACCAAAGCCCCCAAAGTTAGCAATGTTCGTTGCCAGAACGGTAATTTCGTATTTCGAGGGGTTTGAAGCTCCCGAAAGAGGGATTATTAAAAAGACCAAACTAAGATATGCGATTTTTGTCACGGTAACGCCCCTCCAGTAATCATCGATTCGATAGAGTAAGGCAATACCCCAAACTCTAGATGCTCTATGTAGTACCAAAGAGTATAAAAATAACTCACCGACCGAACAATTATCCAGTTACAAGTTGAAATTAGTGTCTCAACGGCCCGTACTCCCTTAAAGCATCAAGAAATTCATGGGTGAACAGTGATGGCGCCTCTTCCTCAAGCCACCTCTTTCCAACTACAGTGTTGAGGATTTTCTTAAGATAAGGATTCAATAAGTCGAATGTCGTTTCAACATCGTCATTCAATTCTTCAAAGCTTACCCCAGCTTCATTTTGATTAATTAGGGCTTCAATGAGAGCAAGAAAAGTATTGATGTAGGTACAAAACCTAAACTCCTCTACTTTAGACATCGGCGCATCCTCGATTCCTTTTAGGTAAATAGCAGCTAACTCATTATCCTGCATTAGTGGTTGCCAAATCTGAACGTAAAGTCCATTTGTACCGAGAACAGACTGAGCACTTTGATAATCGTTAGCGCGTTCAATTTCTCTCGAGTTGATCTTAATCTGGCCTGACAAATAATAAAGTGTTGCTAAAACAGCTAGAGCACCAATTATCTCTCCCATTGCACCTATCGCATCCCAATTCATTATCGTCACCTTTTGATCGCTAGTTTTTAAATAGCCTAGCGAAACGCAGTAGAGAGACAAGGTACAAATCTAGTAATGTAAATGTTCAGTCGGAGGGCAGGTCAAAATGTCTAAACCTAATCAAAGAGAATGGAACATTAAACATCTGGGTTACGAGATAAAGGTGACTAGCTGGTTTAACTGGAGCGGAAAGATGGGAGGAGAATTACTGATCGACGGCCACTCGCTAGACAAATTAGAAATCGATCAGGTAGACGACGATAACTTTGATTCAGTTTTTGAACTATTTAATCCAGAAAAACCGATTTTAAAAGCGTTGGAGATTTCTGAGCAAATTCAAACTATCGAAGTATTCAGTGGGGGTGCGCTTACTAGAAAGATATCCATCATGTGCAATGGAGAAAATATCTACCAGGATCATTTAGGGCTAATTGATAAACTCGCAATTCGACTTATGAAAAAACTATATGAAAAAAAGTGAATCAACCGCTTGGAATTGATCATACAAAGTCGATCCTTTTCGTTATCATCGGAGCACCAACAATAAAAATGAGGAACAGGATGAGAAAACTAATATCGGCAATTCTAGGGGTTCTGACCTTTGGCTTGGTCTACGCAGACGATCATGGTTCAAACTGGTTAGTAGAAATCGGCGAAGGCGTTTCACAAAGCAGTCACCTCTGTAGCTTGAAAGGAAAGGCCACTCTAGCTGACGTTGATAAAATCGACGCCAAATTGCATAAATGGCACGATGACAACGGAGTAAACATTACCAGGAGTCGCTTAGAGCCACTTTTTACAGGCGCAAGCACGATCCCCTACGATTTTATCTCCGTGGACTGGATGACTTGGGAAACCTTTGGAGACGGATGGGACAAGTTCCTCACTTCTAGTGAGGGACAATCTGTTTTTGCAGCTTACAACAAAATCATGGATTGCACGCGAGTCGTGGGCACTATCTATCCTATGTTTCGAAAGGCATCCGCCAAACAAGACGACCAGGGTGTAGTCACCGTTAATTGGTGCACCAGAAAGGACGGCGTTTCACAGGACTCGTTAATTGCACGACATAGAACCTACAGAGACGGGCTCACTGATGACGCCGCCATGCAGTGGTGGGGAATCGGTTATCCAAGCGCAGGCGCACGGAAAGGTCAATTTCCAGGCGAGTTTTATCATTGGAATACTTACG
>CAJWGQ010000226.1 GCA_913041025.1 uncultured Gammaproteobacteria bacterium
ATCAAGAGCAGAACAACTGGTAAGACTGAGCATAATGCTCAGTCGCACTAGTGCTTTCATATTGGCGCCAAAGTTGATCAACTACGCCTCTTCCCCTATCTCTTCTCTCTTTGCCAATTGGCTTTCAATCTTTTTGTGGAGCCGTCTATTTTCAAACCTAAGTCGAGTATTAACGAAGAGAGTATTGAGAAGTCCAATAAAAACTCCAAGCCCAAAAGCTATCAGCAGCCACCAATATACGCTTATCTTGAAGGGTGTTTCCCATACTGCAAACCTCAAGGTTATTTCTTCCTGATTAGCAGCGATTGCTGAAAAAAAAAGAAGGCCAATTATCAAAATAAAAATCAAAAAGTTTCTCAAGAGAATCCTAACGACCAATTGGTGAATTGATTTTCTTCAGCACACTCGGAGCATCGCTATAAGATAGCTTTCAGAATCCTTACTCTCGAGAACCCTGGTCGACTTTCTCTCTTAAAATCTTACCAGGTTTAAAATGCGGGACGTACTTGCCTGCTAGACCCACCGATTCGCCAGTTTTAGGATTTCTTCCCAATCTAGGTCCCCGGTAGCGCAATGAGAAACTTCCAAATCCGCGAATCTCTACTCTTCGGCCTGATGCTAATGACGACGTCAACTGTTCAATTACTATTTTCACAGCTAGTTCGATGTCTTTACTGGTGAGCAATGACCCACCAGGTCTCTCTTGCGCTTCATAAATACGCTCGATCATTTCGGACTTTGTTATGTTTTTATCATCCACCTTTTCACCTAGATCTGGTTAAACGCCAGCTCCATAGATTATTTAGTCTTCTTCCCCTTTTTCCATTTCAGCTTTAATTAAATCTCCAATCGTAGCTGAGCCACTTTTTACATCTTCTTTCTTCTTGTGATCTCTGACTGCCTGTCTTTCTTCGTCAATCGCTATCGCCTTAATTGAAACACCAATGTGTCTATTTTTTGAATCCACATTTGTAAGTTTCACCTCAATCTCATCACCTTGACTAAGTACTTTACGGGCATCATCTATCCTATCTACGCTCATATCTGAACTCTTCAACACTACTAACACATCAGCAGCTAACTCTAGCGTGGCTTCTCTCTCTTCTATTTCCAGTACTTTGGCTTTTACAACGCTACCTCTAGAATTGCTCTCGAGGAAATCGGCAAATGGATCTTTCTCTAGCTGCTTGATTCCCAGGGAAATTCTCTCGCGTTCAGCATCGACAGATAATATAAGCGTTTCAATTTCTTCCCCTTTGGAATAATTCCTGACCGCTTCCTCCCCAGGTTCCGTCCATGAAATATCTGATAAGTGGACCAAACCATCAATACCGCCATCCAAACCTATGAATATACCGAAGTCAGTAATGGATTTAATGTTGCCTTTGATTCTTTGACCCTTCTCATTCGAGATTTCAAACTGCTCCCATGGGTTTGGCTTACATTGCTTAATGCCCAACGAAATTCTTCTACGGTCCTCATCTATCTCCAGAATCATGACCTCTACTTCATCACCTACAGATACAACTTTCGATGGATGTATGTTCCTGTTAGTCCAGTCCATTTCAGAAACATGCACTAAGCCCTCAACGCCCTCTTGTATCTCGGCAAAACAACCATAATCAGTTAAATTGGTTATCCTTGCCATGGTCTTTGTTTCCTGCGGATAACGCTGAATAATGTCCACCCAAGGATCGTCTCCTAGCTGCTTCATTCCCAAACTTACACGGTTCTTCTCTTTATCAAACCGCAATATGCGCACGTCAATCTCATCACCCACATTAACCATTTCACTAGGGTGTTTGATGCGCTTCCAGGACATATCAGTAATATGTAAGAGACCGTCCACTCCGCCTAAGTCAACAAAAGCTCCATAGTCAGTCAAATTCTTAACTATGCCAAGAATACTTTGACCTTCCTCCATTGATGCCAATAACTGTTCTCTTTCTTGGCTATTTTCATCCTCAAGCACCGCTCTACGAGAAACCACCACGTTGTTTCTTTTCTGATCTATTTTAATTACTTTGAATTCAAGAGGTTTCCCTTCCAAATGAAGTGTGTCTCGTAGCGGCCTGACATCAACTAAAGAACCAGGGAGAAATGCACGAACCTCTTCTATATCTACGGTAAATCCACCTTTAACTTTGCCACTGATTATCCCATTGACGATTTCGTTATTCTCTATCGCATTTTCTAACTTTTGCCAGGATTCTGCTCTTTTTGCTTTTTCCCTCGACAACCGAGTTTCACCCCAACCATCATCGATGACCTCCATTGCGACTTTGATTTGATCTCCCACGTTAAGGTCAAATTCCCCTTTTTCATTAAGGAACTGATCTTTGGGAATAACTCCCTCGGACTTCAAACCTGCATGGACGACAACCCAGTCATCATCAATATCGACTACTGTTCCAGTGACAATTGAGCCAGGCGACATTTCTATCGACTGCAAACTCTCTTCTAACAATTCAGCAAAGGATTCACTCATATGATTAGTTGCATAAGGTCGTTTTCATAAATAGCTTTTAAAAAAGCAACCTTATTCTCTCTCCGTTCGTTAATTTATATCTGACCAATAGACTTTTTCATTCAAATTTCGCCACTTAGAATGCTTATTCTCTATAGATCCCCAGTTTTTCTAGAGTACTCAAAGCTACTTCAGTAACCTCGAAGGCAGACAATTGACTGGAATCAATCAAAATAGAATCATCTGCCGGACGTAAAGGTGCCACCGAGCGCTCACGATCCCTAGCATCCCTATCAAGAATTTCTTCAAGAAGGAGCGGCAACCTAACATCGAAACCCTTATTTTTCAACTCGTTATAACGCCTTTGGGCCCGAGCTTCAGCTGAAGCCTCTAAAAAAAATTTAACTTCCGCGTCAGGAAAAACTACGGTTCCCATATCTCGCCCATCAGCCACAAGCCCAGGCGCTTTCCTGAACCCTCTTTGAAGATCTAGAACCTCTGCTCTGAGATTTGAAAAAGTAGCAATATTAGAGGCTAGTTTGCCTACTTTCTCTGTTCGTATCTGCTCACTGACGTCCTCATCATCGACAAAACAGCCGTGGCTCAAAAACTGTATATCAATATCTTCAAGCTTTTTAATTAATGCTCGTTCGTCATTGAGCAGGTCGTATCGTTCAGCCACTAGACCTATTACTCGATAGATTGCACCAGAATCTAGAATTCCCCAATTCAGTTTTTCGGCGATATTTTTGGCTAGAGTTCCTTTCCCTGACGCACTCGAACCGTCGATCGTTATTACCTTTGCCTCAGTAGTCAAATCAGATGCGCTTTCTTTTGTTATAGGCTGAATTCATGATTTCGAGAGCAGCGTGCTCATCTTTTTTTAATATAGCTTCTCTTAATTTGCTAAATGCTTGTTGAAATTCATCGATTGCTTTATTGAGCTCTGTTTCATTCAGGCTAAAAATCGCCCACCACATCTCAGGATTAGCTCCTGCAATCCTAGTAAAGTCCTCTAAGCCACTCCCAGCCAAGCCAAGGTCCTCCTTATTCAACATAGACATAAATGAGTAGGCTAATACATGGGGCAAATGACTTGTCTTGGCCAAGATGGCGTCGTGTTCAATGGCCGATAGTTCGACACACATCGCATTCAGATCGGACCAGAACTCCTTAACAAGCTCTTGAGATCCTGATCTCTGATTTTTATGAGGTATAATCACCACCGGTCTATTTTCAAACAATGATGGATGAGAGGTTCTAGGGCCTATTTTTTCAGATCCTGCAATAGGGTGACACGGCACGTAGTTCTCAGGCAGTTCTCCAAGCTCAGATTCCACTAGCTTGAGTATTTCGCCTTTTACACTCGCGACATCCAGAACCAAAGCTTTGTAGTCCCTTAACTTGCACACCCACTCCGCGACTTGATCATTAGGCAACGCAATCACAATTAGATCGGTGTCCTCAGGAACCTCTTCAACGACTTCATCGACAAGACCCTTTTCTAGGATATAGTGTCGATTTTCAGAGCTCAGCTCTATACCAACCAATCGTTCGCAAATTTTTAACTTCTTTATAGAACTGGCTAAACAACCACCAATGAATCCAACCCCTATGACGGCTATTTGCCTCATAAAACTTCGCCTAGTGCCTCCAAAAAACGAGCATTTTCGGATTCCAAACCCACCGTAACTCTCACGAAACCTGGTAATCCGTACTCAGCTATCGGACGAACAATTACACCTTTCGAAAGTAAACGATTA
>CAJWGQ010000227.1 GCA_913041025.1 uncultured Gammaproteobacteria bacterium
TCGCCTGACGCAATTTTGTTGAGGCTCTCTGAAAATTCTTCCATTGACCAGCCTAGAACAAACTGCATAGAAATTTCTTTGTTTATCGCAATCAGAGGCCTAAAAGAATCTTTCTGCAAGCAAACTCCAACTACGACTAGTTTAGAATTCTGCGGTGCCTCTAAGATAATATCGTCAATTACGCCCGGGACTCCTACACATTCAAATACAACGGTTTTTTTGTTCTTTCTAAGAAATTTCGATGAAAAAGGGGAGGCCTCTTGGGGGTTAACCACCTGATGAGCTCCGACCTTTTCGGCCAAACTTCGTCTTTGAGGCGAGAAGTCGGAAGCGATTATTTGCCCTTTGAACGAGCTCTTCAATATGGTTAGGATTGCGAGTCCGACCGGTCCACAACCGATCACTACAATTTCCTCATTCCCTTCCAAACGTGCCTTGTTGATTGCGTGCAGCGCCACGGCTACGGGTTCTGTCAGAGCCGCTTCTTCAGCTCTTACGCCGGACGGCACTGGTTGCATAACGGATTCAGATAAGAGCATGTATTGCGAGAAGCCTCCTGGTGTTTTTTCTGAGAAACCAATCGACAAAAATGGATCTCTTAAAAGAACAGGCGCGGCGCAAACCAGAGTCCCAGGAGACAACGATTTTTCTGTGTTTGGCCCGTAATCGACAATTTCAGCGCAGAATTCATGGCCTAAGATTACTGGACTGAAAGTGGTGAGTTTGAAGGCTCCGCCTGACTCGCGGCTAGTTTTTACGAAATCCTCTGTATGTTTCGCTGCGTGCAGGTCGCTGCCGCAAATACCGCAGGCTATGGATTTAACGAGCACCTCGCCTTTCTTTGGGATTGGTTCGTCTACCTCAACCTTGCGCAATGTTCCGCGCTCCATCGTTACGGCTTCCAAGGAAATTAATCCTCCTTTTTACTGGTCCTATAATCGCCAAACTTACCGTCTCTACTGGAGAGAGCGTCGGTAAGTCCCGCTGCGAGCTCTTTAAAGTGAGCTCGAGTGGATTTCGTGTGGAAAGCTAGAGCTTGGATTTCGGTCCCTTGTCTTATGGCTGCTCTCATGCCCATAAGTTCCATTTGGCGGTGGACACTCCGTTTATTCATCTGCTCCAGGTCACTCGGAATTTTAGCTATTTTCTCTGCGATCTTTAAAACCTCATCTTCTAAGATCTCTTCATTGTAAGCTCGGTTAGCAAAACCAAATTTCGCAGCATCCTCGCCACTGATAGCATCGCCCGTGAGCATCATTTCCATGGCATTTCTCATTCCCACCATCCACGGGAAAAACTGATTGTCTGGGGGGCTCATGCTCCTGACAACGGGGTAGCCGATCTTTGCGTCGGTTGCCACGTAAATCAAATCGCACGCAGTGGCAAGTTCGGTGCCCCCTGCAAGGCAATAACCATGAACCTGGGCGATAACTGGTTTCGCGAGGTCCCACATCCTAAAGGCGCCGTCGACAACGTGCCGGGCCCAGCTGCCGTCACCGCCTGCAGTATGAAAAGGCCTAGCCTCGTTGTTATTCCCTTTCAGATCGTATCCAGCACAAAATGCTTTGCCTGCTCCTCGGATAATGGTCACTTTTATTGACTCATCTAAATCGTTCTCCTCAAGCTGACTGAAAATTTCTCCGCGTAATTTGTTGTTGAGGGCATTTCGAGATTCAGGTCGATTAAGCGTAATCCTTGAAACGCCATCTGATGGTGAGTCAATTAATATGTGCTTGGGTGCTTCCATAAAAAATCCTTTTGTTAACCCGTCATGAAGAGTTTTGAAAGGTCTTCGTCTTTGGTGTCTATGATGTGGTCGACCCATCGGTGGAAGTTGTGACCACCTTCTTCGTTCTTGCCGAACATCACGTATTCTTTTGCGCCACTTTCTAGAGCTTTCTGTTGCTTCAATCCTGTCGCGTAGTCTTCTTCTTGAACAACATATCGCAGGAACTCAAATTGGTTCTGTGCGTCTCTTATGAGCTTTTCGGAAGATGGCTCCTTTTCCATTAAATAATTTTGAACTGTGTAAGAAGTCCCTGGTGTTTCGCCAGGAAAAAGTTGGGATATCATTACAGCCCTGCCACCTCCATCAAACCCAGCAATAGAAACGTGAGGAAAAATCGTCCAAACGCCTGCAACCAATAGCTCTGTGGGCCATTGGGATTCGTCAGGCCCTAGCATTTTTGCCATGCCCTTCATCGGACCCGAAACTCGTTGATGTGGTCCCCAGCTATAATAGATAGCCTGATTTGGAAAGTCGGGGCCAAAGGTGTTCTTGTGAAGAATGGGGAGGTGGTAAAGATCCATGTAGCCATCGTAGGCAATTTTCCAGTTGGGCCCATCAACCCTTTGGGTTCCAAATAGGTACCAATCTTCGAATCCAAAATTTTCTAGAAGCTGATCATAACCTGATAAGAAAAGGTTTATGTCCAAAGTCGAATGAGGGTTTGGTGTAACCCAAACTAGCCCCGCTTTTTCAAGGCAAGGCAGCTCTTCTAAACCGTTTTCTGTTTTATCGAACTCTCCAAAGTCTTTCGGAGCCAAGACGCCTATTAGGTCTCCTTCAGTGTTGTAGGACCAAGCGTGATAGGGGCAGGTAAACCGATGAGTGTTGCCGCTGCCTTCCTCCATTAGTTGTGCGCCTCGATGACTACACATGTTTACAAAAGCCCTAACCTGTCCGTTTTTGTCTCTTACAATAATTATAGGAATGCCGCTGGCTTCCATCGCTTTGTAGTCGCCTGGTTTTCTGATCTCAGCAGACATCGCGAGCATTAATGGCATTCGGTTAAAAATATTTTTCATCTCTAGCTTCCATCTGCCCTCGTCATAGTAGTTGCAGGCTGGCACTTTGAGTATTTCTTTCGCTTGCGGGATCGTTCCAGCGTCTCCATGCGCAATGTTGTTGCGCGCCATTTGAAGAAGTTGTTCTCGAGACATTTGTGTGACCTCCGTTGAATTCTGTCCGCGTGTAGATTCTTAAATTTTATCTAACTATGTTTTATCGAGATAAATCTATTATCACCTTACACTGATCACTTGGCGTGTGGAGCGCATCGAAAATTGCTGGGAGTTCTGCTAGTGAAACGACATTGGTGATCATTGCAGATGCATCTATTCTCTGCGCTACCATCATGTCCATGGTAAATTCCCAGTCCTCTTTGTCGTAGGCGACCGCCCAACGAATCGTTAGTTCTTTTCCAAATGCGATCAAGGGAACGATTGTGTCGGGGTGATCGCACAAACCAACTCCCAGTATAAAGCCCCTTTTGGGCGCTCGTTCAATGCATTGTTGCATGATTCCGGGAGCTCCAACACATTCAACTTGGATGTCCGGTGGCCCGCCTGCAATCTGTTCAAATTGATTGTCTACGTCTTTGGGATCTACTATTTGATCGAACCCCAACTTTTTCGCCATGTCGATCCTAGCCGGGGACATCTCGCTAATTACTATGTTTCGCGCACCAAAGAATTTACACCAAGTCGCGCAGGCCAATCCGATTGGCCCAGCGCCAATAATCAGGATATTCTGCTGTGCGATATTGCCAGCCATTTTTACGGCATGGAGTCCGACTGCCAGAGGTTCAACTAGCGCTGCATTGAGATCGTCAATTTCGTCAGGAATCTTTACAACCTGATCGGGAATGACCTTCAGGTACTCGGCATAGGCTCCCGTAACTGAACTCAGGCCGATGTTCTGGCCTTTAAAGAAAGGAAGCGACGTGACTCTTTCACCCACGTGAAACGAATTTTCGTCGACCTCTGAACCTAATTCTACAATCTCTCCCGAAAACTCGTGCCCAAAAACAGTATTTAGCGGGACCATAAATGGACCCTCTTTTGAGGCGTGTATGTCTGTTCCGCAAACGCCGCAGTTGGCTACTTTTACAAGAATTTCATCATCAGCGAGTTTTGGGATATCAATCTCTTGAACCTCTAGACTTTTCCCTGGTCCCATGAAAACTGCTGCTTTCATTATGTTTCTCCGTACGTGTATGGATTCAAATTGACTTCTTGGGCCGTTGAGATATCAGTGGTGAGCGAGTATATGTCCTCTCCAATAATCTTTCCGGTATCGACCTCAAATGGCCAGAAGGTAACTGCTCTTCCTGAGGTGGCATAATGTTTATTCTCGTCTACCTCGGGAAGACCCATTTGTTTAAGCATAGCACCACTGAACGGCGTATATAACTCTCCTTCAGTAACCAGAGTGTCATCTCCTAT
>CAJWGQ010000228.1 GCA_913041025.1 uncultured Gammaproteobacteria bacterium
ATTGCGTTTGCTTCCTTAAGAAAATTTGGATCTGCAGGTTCTTTTGTATCTGGAAATAACAGATTAAAGTGCGGAGCAAGCAGTTGACCGTCTGTCCTCGAGAGTCGATTTAATAGATCAGGTTCTGGGATATTGTCGGAGGCTTCTCTGGTTGCGATGTGGCAATGAAGATCAACGTCGTATTTCGTTCTGAATTGCTCAAGTAATTGGACCGCCAGCAGGCTATACCCATCGTCTAGTTCATGAAAATAGTGGATTTGATGGGGTTCATTTTTTTTCTGACGCGCCTTCTCCGCCGATTTCCGAGACTTGCGTCTGCGATCTAGGCTGGATTGCCGCCGCATAAAAAGAGAGGACACCCATCTTTTAATGGGGTTCGGGTTTGAATCCGAGACACCACCTTGGTTTTCAAAACTCGCGTCAGGATGGTCAGGACCAGCCAAACTATCGTCCCTGGAAGTTAGGCTTTCGCTTTTCTAGAAATGCTTTAAGTCCTTCCTCAAAGTCTTCGCTTTGGAACAGACCATTCAAATGCACCATCAGGTGGTCCACGGCTGTGTCGTAGCTTTCCTCCAGGCCCATTCGCATCATTCTTTTTGTGGTTTGAACGGCCATGGGAGCATTCTCTGCCACCTCCTCTGCCCATTGGAGGGCCGTAGCCATTAACTCTTCTTGTTCAACTACCTCATTGACTACACCGATTTCCAAGGCCTCCTCAGCGCCAATTGTTCTACCTCTATAATAAAGCTCAGAAGCTTTGGCCCAGCCAACTAGGCGTGGCAATAACCAGGTCCCACCGCTCTCCGGAACGACGTTTCTCTTTGCTGTCACTGCAGCTAGTTTTGCAGTAGAAGACATAATGCGCATATCGCACAGGAGCGTCAGGTCCATTCCATAACCGGCTGCAGCACCGTTAATTGCGCAAATTATAGGGGTGTCGGTATGCCACATGACGTTGATGGGAGCATCCCTGAGGTCGAACAGCTGCTTTGGACGATTTGAACCTTTACGCGTTTTAGAAGATTCATCCATATTTTCGCTTGTATTGATCAAATCTAAACCAGAGCAGAACCCTCTGCCTGCGCCCGTCAAGACGATACAACGGGTATCAGGGTCTTTATCGGCCTCTACCATTTTAGCGGAAAGTTCATTCAACATATCTCGGCTGATTGCATTTAGCCTCTCTGGCCTATTTAAGGTAATAATGGCGACATAGCCTTGCTGCTCGACTAATAGTTCTTCTGTATTTGATGCTGAAAGAGTCATTGATACCCCTTTTTATACTGGTTGAATCAGATAAGAGATCTTAAGCACCTTTTCAATCCATTGAAAGAGGCGCAAAATGCTCCGCTGGGGAGCATAAATGCGTTTTTATTTCATTCGAATCATCTGTTTGTTGTTACTTTCGACGGGATCTGGTGTGCTCATTGCATCGGATGATGGGTACGCCGTAGCAGGAAGTTTTAAGAGTCTTGTCAATGCCGAGAGCATGGCAGTCTCGATTGAGAAATGGCTAAGTGAATCTGGCGTCCCCGGTAAAGTCCAGGTTGCAGAGGGTGAAACTGGCTCACGGAAACTAAACCGCGTTCTCATTCTGCCAGGAAAGGGAATGTCTGCTCGCAGTGTAATTTCTCTTTTGAGACAGGGAGGGTATTCGGGTGCCTGGTTTTTGCCAGCGAGCCATCTTAAAGCAGAACCAGTTAAAAATTTGGCCATGGAAGTGAGGGCGGTTCCGATAAAAGAAACGGATGGTGCAAAGATTGAACAACCTATTGCTGGTGTTGGAGACACGGTTGAACAGAAAGAGTTATTGCCAGTCAAAAGTGTATTTGCCGGCGAAGGCGCCAAAACTTTAATTGATTTGCAAGACGGTATACCAAGACATCAGATATCGGTTCGAAATTTTCTGGAAAAGGAAGTTGATATTGATGTGGATGGAAAAGTCGATGAGGTAATCTGGCAACAGGTGGAAGCCTACGACAATATGTTGGTCGCGGTGCCTGGTACGGGTGCACCTGCGGGTTACAAAACTGAATACCGGCTTATTGCTACTGAGAAAGGCTTATATGTCAGTGCAATCATGTACCAGCCTCCAGAGACGCTGGTTAAACGGTTGGCGGCAAGAGACCAAAGTATTGATGTAGACAATTTCGGCATTACGCTAGATGTCAGTGGCGAGGGGTTAGTTGGGTATTGGTTTTATGTGAATTTGGGTGACAGTGTCATGGATGGCAAGGTATTGCCCGAAAGAAAGTTTAGAATTGACTGGGATGGACCCTGGGTCGGTAAGTCGTTCGTAAGACCGGATGGGTGGAGTGGAGAGATGTACCTGCCTTGGTCGATGATGAATGTTCCCGCTACAGATGGACCGAGAAAAATTGGTTTTGCGGCTAGTCGTACTGTCTCTAATACTGCCGAGAGATATCAGTGGCCTGGCTATTCCTATTCTTCTGCAAGGTTTGTGACTGCGTTGAATCAAATGGAGGTACAAGGCGTTCAACCTCGCCAACAAGTGTCTGTAATTCCCTTTGCTTCGATAACCAGTGACCAGGCGACAGAACAAGACGATGCCAAGGCGGGCGCAGATTTAGTTTGGAAGGTTTCGCCTGGGTTTCAGGTCAGCGCTACTGTAAATCCTGATTTTGGAGCAGTAGAGGTCGATGATGTGATCCTGAATCTAACGGCTATGGAGACCTATTTCCCTGAAAAGCGACTGTTTTTTTTGGAGGGAGCTGAGGTTTTTGACACGGTTCCGAGATCCGATTTGGGACATATCATGAAAACGATGACCAACGATGATTGGTCTAGGCGCTCTAGACGAGTGTACTCGCGCGATTTTATGCCCAGCCCTATATCCCTCATCAATACCCGTCGGATAGGTGGAACAGCTAACCAGATTTCGGTAGAGGATGGTGTCTCTCCACTGCGAGGTCAGACAGACGTTCCGACGGACCTTCTGGGAGCAGCTAAATTGACCGGGCAGGTGGGAGATATGCGATATGGCGTGTTGAGTGCAATTGAAGATGACGTCGAATGGATCGGTCAGACTGTTGATGGATCGGCGATCAACATTATCGGTCCGGGCAGAGATTTTGCTACTGCGCGATTGATCTACGAAAGCATTGACCAAAGTCGAAAGTCAGTGGGATATCTTGGAACCATGGTTAAGGGGCCGCTTTATGACTCCGAAGTTCATAGTTTAGATGCGCACTACGTCAATACTGATGGTCGATTATCAGTTGATGGTCAGTTTATCTATGGAGGTCGAGATCAGGAAGAAGGGTATGGCGCTTTAATTGATTTAGCTTACGCCAAAAGTCCTACACTTAGTCATATCGTTGAAATCGATTACATGGATGAAGACATTAACTTCAACGACTTGGGATTCTTGGCCCGCAATGACTATGCTCGCCTCAGGTACGTGATGTCTTACAGTAAGCAGGATATGGGGCCTAAGCTCTCAAATTATCGGACTACCTTGATTGCAGAACAACAATATAATCTGAGTGATGGGCTCGTAACAGATAGCGGTCTATATTGGCGATCGTCGATTTTTCTTCCTCGTAGACAGACACTTCGGATGGGTTTGGGGTATATGCCGGAGCGTTACGAAGACATTGATAGCCGAGGAAATGGAAGCTATCTGGTAGACGATCGATTATGGGCGGATCTTGTGCTTGCGACTGATGCAGGAAAAGTTGCGAGCTTTTCGGTGGGTATGGGAGTTCTGCAGGAACATCTTGATGATTGGACGGTTAACGCAAAAGCGGGCGTTACCTACAGACCTGTTGATTGGCTGTCATTGGACTTTGATCTTGATTATCGGCAGCGAAACGGGTGGCTTGTCTATCAGGGCGGGCGTAATTTTGGGGCCTATAGCGGCAGTGAATGGCAACCGAAATTAGATTTAAATTGGTATATCAGCGCTGCTCACCAGGTCAAGTTTTCCTTTCAATGGCTCGGGGTGAAGGCAGATGAGGAGGGATTTTACGCCGTCCCGCAAGGAGGAGGCGTGCTCAGCTCTGCGGATCGCGTGTTAGAGAGTTACGATTTCACCGTGAGCCGTTTAACTGCTCAGATCAGATACAGGTGGGAAATAGCTCCTCTGACTGATCTGTTTATTGTTTATAACCGCGGCAACTACTTACCTAATCAGTTGGGTAGTAGTTTTGATGATTTATTGGTGGATTCTTTTAGCGACCC
>CAJWGQ010000229.1 GCA_913041025.1 uncultured Gammaproteobacteria bacterium
GGGAGAAGTGCCTGCATAATTCGAACAGGCCCCATCGAGTTTATATTGAAAGCATCTGCCCAACCGCTGAAATCCATATCCAACACCGATTGGCGCTTGGCTTCAGGCCCCATAGTGCCGGCGTTATTGATTATGGTATCGATAGCAACGCCCTTTAAGCGACTAGCTAGTTGAGAAACTGATTCATCCTCACCAACTGATACTTCTTGGATATCTATATTTCCCTCTAATTTGCTCAAAGCGGTAGCTTCAAGAGGTCGCCTACAGCAGGCTATGACTCGATCACCTCGGTTGCTCAGCAGTCTGGTGATCTCTAGCCCAACTCCTTTATTTGTTCCTGTGACTAATATGGTATTCATGAGTTGACTCTCTTTTCTATTTTGCCAGTGAGCGAAGAGTTATATTTAATCATCAAACTGGAATGCCGAAAAAACTTTAGTATCGAGGTTCTCTAGTATTTCTCTTCCCTTGAGTGACGCTAGCTCGATAAGAAAACCTAAACCTACCACGTCCGCACCGCATCGGTGTAACAATTGATGAGCCGCTTTAGCTGTGCCGCCAGTCGCTAGTAAATCATCAACTATGACTACTTTCGCTCCTTTTTCTACTGTATCTTCATGCACCTCAAGACAGTCTGAGCCGTACTCTAATTCGTAGCGCTCTGAGATCGTTCTGTGTGGTAGCTTGCCTTCCTTCCTGATTGGTACGAAACCTAAGTTAAGTTCGAAGGCTACAGCGGAACCAAATATAAAACCTCTCGCGTCGATGCCAGCAATTAAATCAGGCTCAAATTGGCTGGACCAGCTCGCTATCTGCTCGACGCTCCTTCGAAAGCCCTCACCGCTTTTAAGTAACGTTGTGATGTCTCTATATTGAATGCCCGGTTTGGGATAATCAGGTACTGTTCTGATGAGTTCTTTGAGGGTTTTCACTTGCCTCCCTGTTCATTTAATAAACGACCGGCGATAGTTGTAAATTTTTCTAATTTCTCGGGTTCTAAGGATTGTAGACTCGACATGATAGCGCCATCTAGTGCTGTGTCGGCTCCGGAGGAACAGGCCTCTCGATGTTGAGGGAAGTGGATAGCGAACTCAGCAATAATTTCTTTAGCGATCAACGTGTTTTGCGCCATGATTTTTGAGACTTGCTCAACGGTGACCGCGTCGTGGTCCGGATGCCAGCAATCATAATCGGTAACCATAGCCAAAGTCGCATAGGGTATTTCGGCCTCACGAGCTAATTGGACTTCTGGTAAGTTAGTCATCCCAATGACGTCGCAGCTCCATGAGCGATAAAGTTGACTTTCTGCTTTGGTCGAAAACTGGGGCCCCTCTATGCAGAGGTAAGTGCCTGTTGCTTGATATTGAATTTTTTTTGAAGTCATGACGGTGCTTAACTGATCCACCAAACGCTGAGAGATAGGTTCAGCGAACGAGACATGAGCTACGATACCGTCACCGAAAAAACTTTTATTTCGAGACTTCGTCATATCAATGAATTGGTCGACTAGTAAAAAAGCTCCTGGAGGAAGATCTTCTCTTAAGGAGCCGCAGGCAGAGACCGATACGATGTCGGTAACTCCGGCTTGTTTTAGCGCGTCTATGTTCGCTCGGTAATTGATATAGGAGGGTGACAGACGATGTTTTCGTCCGTGTCTGGGTAAAAAAACGATCTCTAAATCGCCGATCTTGCCAAAAAGAAGATCATCAGAAACTTCTCCCCAAGGTGATTGCACGTTAATCCACTTGGCGTCTTGTAGTTGTGGAAATTGATAGAGGCCTGATCCTCCAATGATGCCTAATTTAGTTTGAATCATATTTAAATTTTCCAGGAGCTCTTTTTTGAGCCATAGAGTGCGCTTTAAAACCTTTAGTAGAAAGTTAACACAGACCACTCTTGGGATCTTTAATACTCAAAAAATTTGATCGTAAGGCAGCGGTTTTCTGGATTTTCGCTGAAGAGTTATTAATCGTACAAATACTCGATTTCGTCGTTTACGAAGGTATAGCGGGGGTGTTTGTACCATCCGTAAATCAAGGAATTTCTGGGTTCTTTATGGATCTTTGTTTGAAAGACTTTGAGATAACCGTTTTCTTCTCTTAGCCAAAAATCGATGTCATATACTTTTTCTTCATGGGTTTTTACTTTGAAATCTGTGCAAGCAAAGTAGACATCCTTACCGATCTGTCGGACGGGGTCATGAATTTGCGAAAAGATCAGCTCGAGATCTTCTTCGGTTATCTCATCGTATATGTCGAAAATACCCTCTTTGCTGACAGTTTCAGCTAAGTGCCTAGTCATAGCTTCTTTTATGTCTTCGGCATAGAAGATATTCTGGCTGGTCTGTTGTTCACTAGCTTGCGACAACGACCCCGACAGAAAGATTACCGTCAGAATCGTTGAAAGCTGCTGGATAAACAGGGTCTGATTGCGCATCCGACAATCGTTGATTTTGCCTAGTCGGTTTTGGATTTAGCTTCTTTTCCACCGTGCTCTTTGGATTTAGCCTCTTTGCCACCGTGTTCCTTGGATTGGGCTTCTTTTCCGCCATGCTCTTTGCCTTCTTTATGGCCAGCTGAATAGAGAGATAGGGGAGTGATCAGTAAAAAAAGAACGAGTATGAGTTTATACATTTGAGATCTCCAGTATTTAATGGATTAAGCGCGACAGTAAGCTCAGAGAGAATACACCTCGAATTTCCTACTGACTGACATGCCTCCTAGCGAGAACGAGATTACGGGGTTTTATAGGTTCGAGCAACCAATGGGAGACCGACAAAGTTAAGTCACGTCCCTCGGGGAGACCGATTTGCTGAGTCCTAAGCTTAGAATTAGGAAGTGATTTTGCTTTTGTTCCAAAGAGGATGTCCCAGCAGCTCAAGATTGTCGAAAAATTCTTATCTCCATAGGATCGATCGACTAAATGATGAAGTGTGTGGAATTTTGGTGTCACCAAAAAAGACGACAGACGTTTATCTATTTGATCCGGCAGATTGATATTTGAGTGATGAAATTGCGCTGACAGACTTACTAGGGCCTCAAATAAAAACCAGGCTATGGCTGATGGACCCCAGATAAAGACCCAACCTGCTTTAACAAGTGAAGAGATTAACAGTTCGCCTGGATGAAACCTTAGAGCGGTAAAGATGTCCATATCGTTATCTGAATGGTGCGCTTTGTGGAAACGCCAAAGAAAAGTGATCCTATGATTTGCGCGGTGCCAGATGTAGTCGAAGAGATCCAGGATGATTATGGAAATTAGAAACTCCGTCCAACCTGATAAACCAATCAAACGAGAAATGCCCCACCCCATTTGCTCCACGTGTACGATCCAAAGTAGAAGCGGCACGTAGGATAGGGTTCGAATTACTACTGTATTCAAGATTGCTATCCCAGAATGCAAAAGAATTCTTGGCGCAAGTGGCATAGTCGCTGATCTGCCGCTCCATAGCCGTTCCATAAGAAAGAAACAGGCAAGGCCAGCAATGAAGACGCCTAGCTTGCCAGTGTCTAAATCGATGTCCATAGATGCCTATGGTTATAGAGAAACGATTTCATATACTAGGGGTTCCTAGCCTTTTCCAAAGAGACAATACCATAAAATTTGTCTTTAACACTTTGTTAAAGATTAATAATTATGATCGAGCATTGCACTTGCTTAGATTTAACCAGAAGATGGCTTTTCGAATCATTATTGTCGGGGTTCTGACGTGGGAAGAGTTCAAGATCGGGTTGCGATTGTCACAGGGGGGGCTTCTGGAATAGGTAAGGCTGTCAGCAAACGCCTAGCCGAAGAAGGAGCTAAGGTGGTTGTCACCGATATCCAGGAAGATATGGGGATGATTACTGTTTCGGAAATCAAGGATGCGGGAGGGACTGCTGAATTTTTGAGCCACGATGTGACTCAGGAAGAGGACTGGGAGAGGATCGTGGCAAAAACTACTGAAGTTTATGGCGGCTTACATGTTCTTGTGAACAATGCCGGTATTGCCATTGGAGGAAGCATTGTCACGCTGTCGCTAGAGGATTGGCAAAAACAGCAAGCGATCAATTTGGATGGAGTGTTTTTGGGAATCAAACATTGTATACCTCCGATGATCGAGTCTGAGACCGGGTCGATTGTCAATTTATCTTCTGTTGCAGGGATAAAAGGGGCTGCTTCCTTGTCGGCTTATAACGCGACAAAAGGAGGCGTGAGACT
>CAJWGQ010000230.1 GCA_913041025.1 uncultured Gammaproteobacteria bacterium
TTTGCCTCATGATATGCCCGGATCATCGACACCCCGGCGAATTCACCTTGCGCGCCAGCCATCGGAGCAAGAGAGACCCCTCTCATTCCCGTCAATTCTTTCAGAATTTCCTGAAGGTCATAGAGGCACTCGAGGAATCCTTGACTGATATTCTCAGGAGCTAAAGGGTGCCTATTAAGAAAGCCACTTAAACTGGCTGCTTTATGAGCGGCTCTGGGATTGTACTTCATCGTACAAGAACCGAGAGGATAAAATTGACTATCAATGGCAAAGTTCTTTTTTGACAGGTTGGTATAGTGCCTAACCGCTTGTAGCTCCGAGACTTCGGGCAACCGAGGAGGTTCAACTCTTAAGAGTCCATCGGGGATATCTGATAGTAAATCCCCCGAAGTATTATCAACTCGCTGAGCGTAGGCCCGCCGTTCAGGTGCTCCTCGATCAAAAATTGTTTTATGTTCTTTAAACTTCACGATGAGAGTTCACCAAGTGCTTTGGAAAAAATATCAAGATAACGATCCATTTCTTGTTGCGTTCGCTTCTCAGTAACAGCAACAAGAAGGTTATTCGAGGTAAGGCCTCTTTCATCGATCGCCCTTTCTATTGGAAGGCCAGCCAAAATATTTTGTTTCGTCATCAACGCAACCAATTCTTTTGCATCAACCGACAGTCTTACAACAAATTCGTTGAACACAGGTCCGGGGAACTCGTCCTCAACTCCTGGCAACTGCAGCAGTTTTTCTCGCAGATAATTAGTATTTTGATGAGATTTAATCGCCGTCTCTCTCAAACCTTCCGCTCCAAGCAAACTCAAATAAATAGTACCGGCGGTGACCAGTAATCCCTGGTTAGTGCATATATTGGAAGTCGCTTTGCCTCTTCTTATATGTTGTTCTCTTGCTTGAAGAGTCAACGCATAGCCAGGCTCACCTTCTAAATCCTCTGTCTTTCCAACGACACGCCCTGGAATTTGCCTGACAAATTTTGACTTACAACAAATAAACCCAAAAGAGGGGCCTCCCGATGACATAGGGATCCCAAGAGGCTGACCGTCTCCACACGCGATATCAACTCCATCATCGCCCCATAACCCAGGCGGCTTAAGAACACCCAAAGACATTGGGTTCACAACCGCGATAACAAGCGCTCCGTTCGCGTGAGCCCAATTGGTAATTTCATCAACCTGTTCAAGCCTGCCAAAAAAGTTGGGTTGCTGAATCACCACGGCAGCAGGGGCTTGATCCGTTAAGATGTTTATATCTGTGAGCCCATTACTTTCAATGGGCAGCTTCTCTAACTCAATGCCCTGGCTTGAAATAATCGTATTAGTAGCCGACAGGTAGGCCGGGTTAATCGCTTCGGCGTAAAGGACCTTGCCGGACTTGTTGGCTTTGTTTGATCTCACAGCCATCAAGATAGCTTCGGCTAAGCCGCTGGCTCCATCATAGACTGACGCGTTGGACACATCCATCGCTGTCAGTTGAGTCATCATCGACTGATATTCGTAAATTAGCTGCAGCGTCCCCTGACTTGCTTCTGCCTGATATGGGGTATAAGCCGTCATGAACTCGCCTCGGCTTGCTATGTCCCAGACAGCTGCGGGAATATGGTGATCATAGCAACCAGCACCAATGAAACAGGAGTTTCCTTCGTCTCGAGATGCTCTTTCTTGCATCCTCAACATCATTTCAAGCTCGGATAGACCAGAAGACAACGCGTTAGAACGTTCTTCAGAAAGCTCGCTTGGTATCTCATCAAACAACGCTTCGATATCGTCAACGCCAATCGCCTCCAACATCAATTCCACATCTGAACGCGTATGTGGAATGTACGGCATAGTTAACTCCTCGTATTAATCTTATTGATCCTCGCTCTCGCAGAGCTCTTGGTAGGCCTCGGCATCTAGCAGATCGTCAAGTTCTCTTTCGTCAGTCACTTTTAATTTAAAAAACCACCCGTCTCCATAAGGGTCCTGATTGACAGTTTCAGGGGAATCTTCTAGCGCATCATTAATCTCAGCCACCGCTCCACTGACAGGCGCATAAATGTCTGATGCCGCCTTAACCGATTCAACTACACCGGCCTCTTCGCCAGCCACAATCTGCTGACCTACCTCCGGTAATTCTACATACACGATATCCCCGAGCGCATCTTGCGCATGATCAGAGATGCCAATCACTATGAGTCCTTCCTCATCTTGTTTCGCCCATTCGTGGGTAGCCGCATAACCGAGCTCCACTGGTACTTCGCTCATTCTTTCAATTCCCTTTTCGATTTCGCTTTATTCATTCAATTCAACAAGAACCTTGCCATGTCTTACAAACGGGGGCTTCACTATTTCCGCTTCGACTAGTTTATCACGAATTTCCACTCGACACTTTTCTGAGGCGATTTTTGGTACTCGCGCCAAGGCAATACTGCGATCCATACTGGGACTGAAACTTCCACTCGTAATGACGCCCTCTCCGTAATCCGTTAACACCCTTTGACCATGTCTGAGGACACCCTTACCAATCAACACCAGTCCAACCAACTTCTCAGATAGCTCATTTTTTCGTAGTTGGAGAGCATCTCGCCCCACGAAATCTCGCCCTTCAGGCTCCCATTTGATCGTCCAGCCAAGATTTGAAATCAAGGGATCCGCCTCTTCATCCATATCCTGACCATACAAATTTAGACCAGCTTCAAGCCTTAGGGTGTCTCTAGCTCCCAAACCCGCTGGTTTCGCGCCTTGCTCCACAAAAAAACTCCATAAGTCAATTACTTGTGCATTTGGCACCATCAATTCGAAGCCATCTTCACCGGTATAACCAGTCCTTGCTGCAAGCACTTCATCGATAGGCACACATGAAAAAGGCTTTAAAGACGCAAAGTCACAACTCTTATTCCAATGACCAATCATCTTTTGTGAATCCGGCCCTTGGATGGCAATCATTGATAAGTCAATCTCTTCGATTTGGATCTGCTCAAGATTTTGCAAATCAAGCCAGACTAAAACTTTGTCTTTCGTAGCCGCATTGGTCACCAGCCTATAACAATCCGATAATCGATAAACAATCAAGTCATCAACAACACCACCTCGCTCGTTCAATAACACGCTGTATAAAGCCTGATTTAAAGCTAAAGAACCCACATCATTTGCCAAGATTCTGCGTAAAAAATCCTTGGCCATTGACCCTTTACATTCAATTATCGTCATATGCGAAACATCAAAAATGCCAGCTCCTTGTCGAACGGCAAGATGCTCTTTTATTTGAGAGCCATAATGAATTGGAAGCGACCAACCCGAAAAATCGACCAGTTTACCGCCATGATTAACGTGAACTTGATTAAGAGTGGTCCGTTTTAATTCCAAAGCTATTCTTCCTTCTTAAAAGCGCGAGATAGGCCCATCACCGCTGGCCTCTCTCACTATCTGTTTTTTAATCCATGCTTGCTTGTTAACAAAATCGATTGCAGTGTTTCGCAGCCAACTAAAGCGGGGGCCAACATTTGTATAAGCACCCAAAATACCCTCTAAAAGGTATATCACGTAGTCTGATCTAATCTGTCTCCGGATCGAATACCTTTGGATTGCGCTTTCGTCATCAAGCCCTTTCTCAGACGTAACTTCAAGTAGGCTCCTAACATCCTCTAATCCAATGTTTGCCCCGAAGCCAGCAAGAGGATGTATGGATCGAGCCGCATCTCCTAAGATGACTATCCTTTTTGTAGGAGCGAAACTCTCAACACGCTGTTGTAACAATGGGAAAATAAATCGCTTGCCCACTTCTTCAATTTTGCCTATCCGAGAACCGAAGGTTCGCTCAAGAAGACCTCCAAAATCTTCATTAGAAAGTTGCAATCTGTCTTTTGCAAGCTCTTCTGTCTGTGACCAGATAATAGTCCGAACCCTGGCACTCGTCGACGGCAATGCAGCGATCGGCCCAGCATCAAGGAATTTTTGCAACGCCACACCATCATGTTCAAAATTCGTTTTAACGATACTTGCTAGGGCGAAGTGATTTGAGCTAACTTTTTTAACCGGGGTAGCCAATTGACTTCTAACAAAAGAGTCTCCTCCATCCGCACCAACCAAAAAATCAAAAGTCAGGGATTTATCGTTAAAGGACAACTCTACCGCTTCTTCTTTCATCGATAACGCCACAGGGCTATCCGTAATTTTAGAGACACCTTCCGAGTTTAATTTTTCCCAA
>CAJWGQ010000231.1 GCA_913041025.1 uncultured Gammaproteobacteria bacterium
GAGTGAGAGGATTTGAACCTCCGGCCCCTACGTCCCGAACGTAGTGCTCTACCAAACTGAGCTACACTCCGACTGAAAACCTCAAAACAACTCGCTGTTGAGATTATCTAAATACGTCAATGATGTGGCCTCGTCTGAGGAAGCTAGTATAGGAATATATCTCTCAACACCGATCGCCGCATAATCTTCCATCATAGTTTTGCTTGGTCGGCTTGGAGGAGTAATACTGATTGAGAGAGGGCCCAGATTTGGATCCCTCTCATATCGACTTTTGGCAATCTCTAGATTCTCTAGAACACTCTTGGTTGTTTCTACATCTAATGCAAATCCATACCATCCGTTTCCGTGCGTGACTGTCCTTCTCAAAGCCGCTGGACTTGTACCTCCTATAATTATTGGAGGACCTCCGTTTTGAATTGGTCTTGGTTGAGCTTGGATATTTTTGAATTGGATGAATTTACCTTGATACTCTGGATTGGCGTTGTTCCAGAGGGTTCGAATAATTTCGATTGACTCATCAGTTTTTGCTCCCCGGCTAGAAAAGTCGACTCCAAGCGCTGAAAATTCTTGATGCAAATAACCAGCTCCTATCCCCAGCAATAATCTGCCAGACGATATGACGTCTAAACTCCCCATTTCCTTTGCTAAGACAACTGGGTTTCTCTGAGCGATAAGGGTAATCCCTGTGCCAAGTTTAATTTCATCAGTAACGTTTGCTATGTAAGCTAAAAGGGTTGAAGGGTGAAGAAATGGTGTTTCTGGATCGGCTGGCGATGGGGCTTCCCTGGGATCAGGCAATACAACGTGTTCCGCGGTCCACAACGATTCAACTCCGATTTGTTCAGCCGCGACTGCCACCTTTGCGGCTGTCTGTGGTTCGGCGCACGCGCCCGTATTTATCCCGAATATCCCTATCTTCATAGCTACGTCCTAAGGAAGTTAATTTACTATTTGCTCTCTTGAGTAGAGGAATATCGCGAGACGAGCTAGCAACCAGGCATAAAGCGTGGTGGTCACGATAGAAACCGCTGTCTGCATCCAATCCAATCTCCCTTGCTCGATTATATCTGTAATCAAGGTGGATTGGGCAAGACTCGGTACAGGCATGATAAGCAGACTTGTTTCTGCATTCAAAAGTTGGGCAATAATAATTGGTAATGTGGGTAGTACGATCATGAAAGAAAGGTAAGTTTGCGCTTCTTTGAAGGTCTTGGTGAAAGAACCAACCACCGTAAGCAGAGCCGAAGAAAACAGAATGATAGGAATACAAATAATAAACATCAGCAAGTATTGGAAGGGGTGTATTTCTAGATCCAGTCCAAGTTCAGCAAAGGGTATCAAGGGTATTAGGAAATAGAGAAGGATTATTAGCAGCAAAAGACTGAGACCGCTAAACAAGGATATGGCGGCCATCTTCGCGTATAGCAAGGTCGAGCGGCTTATTGGTTGCGCTAGAAGAGGTTCTAAGGTCCCGCGCTCTTTTTCACCCGCTGTAGTATCGATGGCTAAAGGTAGTCCGCCGATGAATATGGTGACAATTATCAGGTAGGGTAAATACATGATAATTGATAAAGCTTTTGCTGCGGGCGATGCGACGTCCAAATCTGTCACTCTGATTGGAGAAATTATGGCCGGATCTACACCTCTAAGCTGTAGCCTTAGTAACCCTGTTCTGCTGCTGTATTGATTGATTAGACCTCTTAAGATTGAAACGTGCTTCAGAGTGTCTGAGATCGTACCGCCTTCGTAGACAATTTTGACCGTATTCTGCTGTCCGGATCTAAAGCGGTGGGAGTAGTTTTCTTTGATTACCAGGATAACCTTCTCATTGCCCGATCGGACGAGTTCTTTGGCTGATGAAGTAGAGTCGATTTTTTTTATAGCAGTATTTTGTGACGCTAGAAAATCGATTAAGCCTGGCGCATAACTTGACCCAATCACGCTGAACTCGGTGGGGTCTTCCGAGTCGCCTTGAATTTGTTCCAGCATAAAAGTGATAAGGCCGACTAGAAAAATAGGCGCGAAGATGGCCGGTGACAAGGATGAGAATAAGGCTCTTCTATCGCGTAGATTGTCTTTACACTCCTTTTTAACGATGGCTGTAAATTGAGACATAGCGAAGTTAGCTTCCCGTGATTTTCAAAAAAGCTTCTTCTAAATCCTGGGAACCGGCTTCAATTCTTAACTCGTCGATAGACCCACTAAATTTTACGGTTCCCTTGCTGATGATGACTATCTCTTCGCAAAGATTTTCTACTTCCTGCATGATGTGGCTAGAGAACAATACGCACTTTCCACGTTCCTTGAGATCCATGATGATTTCTCTGAGTGCTCGAGTAGCCATTATGTCGAGTCCGCTGGAGGGTTCGTCTAGCATTACATTGATTGGGTCATGGATTAGGGCCCGGGCCAATGAAACCTTGATTTTTTGCCCTTGCGAATAACCCTCCGAAGGTCTGAGGCAGAAATCCTTCATTTGAAGCTGATTGAGCAAGCTTTCGACGCGCTCCTTCAAAGTGTCAGCTTTGATTCCATGTAGCTCGCCATAATATTCGATGTTTTCTACTGCATTCAGCCGGTTGTAGATGCCAGAGTTATGGGGAAGCACACCGATTTGTTCTCTTACTTTAAAAGGTTCATCTCTTACATCGAAACCTGAGACGGTGGCCTTACCTGCGCTGGGTTGAATTATTGTAGACAGGACTCTGAGACAGGTTGATTTGCCGGCCCCGTTTGGACCCAAAAGAGCGGTGATCTTTCCGTCCTTGGCCGAAAAGGAAGCTCCGTCCAGAGCGTTCACCTCACCGAACGTTTTTTTGAGTTGATCTACTTCGATCAAGGGCTGGGCCCATAGGCATTCACGAAAAACGGTACGGGCTTGAGGTGCTGTACGCAGCCAGTTCTAAGGTTTTCTAAATTGGGATCTTCTAGAAAGTCCGAGATAATTTTTGGGATACATCCCCTAGAGATCAGCCCATGACCTTGTCCTTCACCGATAATATGTAATCTGTTTTCCAGATTTGAAGCGAGTTGTTCTCCATAACTTGGGGGGGTCACTGGGTCGTACTGGCCGGATAAGATTAGGCTGGGTGTTTTGCTCGTGAATACTTTTTTCATCGATTCGTTAGTGGGTCCCACTGGCCACTCAGAACAGATCTCCATGAGACTTTGGTGAAAATCACTGCCCATATAGGTTTCTTTTGAGTCCTTGATCAGTCGCTGTTGTTCATCATAAAACGGGACGTCTTCGGCACAAGCAACTGCATTATGCATCCCATTACTAATGCTTTGACCGAGCTGATCGAGTAGTTGGGTGGCGGTTGCCGCGATGCGAGAAAAGTCATTTTTTAGGGATGTTTCGTAAATGAGATATGGCAATAGGGATCTTAGTTCCGGGTTGTAAAGAGACATTCTGATTACTAACGCTAAATGCTCTTTTTCGACTTTAACTTCGATGGGATCGCCTGACCTTGGATCCCGAAATTTCGTGTTTACAGGATGTTTCTCTAGTCTTGTCATCAGATCCCAAAACTTCTCGTCAAGGTTTGGGAACGAGTTATTACATGGGACAGATTCGCTACATTGCTTAAAAACTAAATCAAGAGCCTCTTGGCTTTTAATGGCGACGTCGGGTCCAAGGGCTATTGTGGGAGGAACCACACCGTCAAGTATGAGTGTTCTTGTCGATGTTTCGAATTGACGGGCGTACTCCACGGCGACCCTGCTGCCATAGGAAACACCGTAAACATTAAGTCGATCTTTTCCAAGGGCCATTCGTAGATTTTCGATGTCTTGGACCGCATAGGTCGTCGAAAAATATCTTGGATCGTGATTGAGCTGTCCTAGGCATTCCTTGGTGAGCAATTTGATATCTGTATCTGTGATTTGTATCTGATTGTCTGCGAGCGCAGGACAAGCTAGGGACGATGATCTGCCGGTCCCTCGCTGGTCCATCACAATAATATCCCTTTTATTTAATATTCTCCTGAATACGTTAGCGGCAGCGAGATCGATCAGGAGATCGACTGATGAACCTCCAGGACCGCCGTTTATTATCAACAAAGGGTCAGGATTAGGGTTGGGGGAAGCGGAACTGACTTTGACTACGAAAAGATCTATTTGTGTGCTCTCTGTATCACCTGGGTCTATTGGTTGCTTCCAGTCTGCACATAAAG
>CAJWGQ010000232.1 GCA_913041025.1 uncultured Gammaproteobacteria bacterium
GGAGAAGGATCAGTCAAGTCGTCCGCTGGCACATATACTGCCTGGATTGAGGTTACAGAACCCGTTTTTGTAGTCGTAATACGCTCTTGAAGAGTCCCCATTTCTTCTGCAAGATTCGGCTGGTAACCCACAGCGGAAGGCATTCTTCCTAACAAAGCAGATACCTCAGTACCAGCTAGGGTATATCGATATATATTGTCGACAAATAAAAGAACGTCCCGGCCATCGTCTCGAAACTTTTCAGCTAGTGTCAAACCGGTCAGAGCAACCCGAAGCCTGTTACCTGGCGGTTCATTCATCTGACCAAACACTAGTGATATTTTGTCTAATACGCCGGCCTCTTCCATTTCATAGTAAAAATCATTCCCCTCTCTGGTCCGCTCGCCAACGCCCGCAAAAACCGAAAGCCCAGAGTGCTCAACAGCTATATTTCTAATGAGTTCCAACATGGTTACAGTCTTACCAACTCCAGCACCGCCAAAAAGGCCTACCTTACCTCCTCTGGAAAATGGACAGATTAAATCGATAACTTTAATACCAGTTTCGAGAACTTCATTCCCTCCCTTTTGATCCTCATACTTGGGAGGTTTTCGGTGAATCGGCAATTTTTCAGCTGCATTGACAGGTCCCTTCTCATCAATGGGGTTTCCTAAAACATCCATAATTCGTCCAAGCGTTTCTTCACCCACAGGAATCGAAATCGGCGCTCCAGTATTTGTGACCTCTAGGCCTCTGGACAACCCATCGGATACGCCCATCGCAATGGTACGAACAATTCCATCCCCCAATTGTTGCTGGACTTCCAAGGTCACTCCATTTTGGCTAACCGTCAAGGCATCATAAACCTTGGGCACATCCTCTCGATTAAACTCAACATCGATAACTGCGCCAATGATTTCTACAATTCGACCACTACTCATTTTATGCCTCTTTATTCAGTAATTATTTTCAATCGACAATCTCAAAAAACCTTTAAACCGCTGCCGCCCCGCCAACTATTTCCGCAATCTCTTGGGTAATAGAAGCTTGTCGTGCTTTGTTGTAAATTCGCTGAAGATCATCAATCAACTCTTCTGCATTTTCCGTTGCACTTTTCATCGCGATCATTTTTGCTGCCTGCTCACAGGCTCCGTTTTCTACGACTGATTGGTAAACCTGAGACTCCAGATACCTCATCACCAAACCTTCGATTAACTGTTTTGCCTCGGGCTCATAGATGTAGTCCCACCTATGTTGAAGCTCTTCACTATCTTCAGGATCAAGTGGCAACAACTGTATAACTCGTGGCTGCTGAGTCATAGTGTTGACAAACTCATTGCTCGCAAGAAAAAGACGATCAATCTCCCCTTGCTCATAAGCATCGATCATCACCTTTATACTACCTATTAATTCGGTCAAAGAAGGCTGTTCGCCAACATTGCCCATTACGGCTTTGATCTGCGCCCCTATTGATCTGAAAAATGGCCCTGCCTTATTACCGATCAATCCGAATTCAACACCTATCTGCTGGTCATTCCAACGCGTCAAGTCTCTCAACACATGGCGAAAAAGGTTCACATTTAGGCCGCCGCAAAGTCCACGGTCACTTGCAACGACGATGTAACCAACTTTCTTGATTTCCCTGGAACTCATAAAACTGTGGGTGAATTCGGGATTGGAATTAGCCAGGTGCCCAATCACACTACGTATTTTCTGACTGTAAGGTTTTCCTTCTTTCATTCTATCTTGGGTTCGACGCATCTTGCTCGCGGCGACCATTTCCATAGCGCTCGTTATTTTCTTGGTGTTCTCTACACTGCCAATTTTCTTTTTTATCTCTTTGCCACTTGCCATGATTTAGGCCTTTATCTCTTATCTAGTAAGTCTGGGTTTCTTTAAATTTGGTAATCGCGTCTTTCAAGGTCTCTACAATTGCATCGCTATATTCACCAGTCTCATCGATGTTTTTCATGAAATCACCATATTCAGACCGCATGTAGCTTACAAGCGCCCTTTCAAAATCCAACACCTTGTCAACAGCAACGTCATCCAAATAACCCTCGTTTGCCGCAAACAACATAGCGCCCATTTCGGAGACGGACATTGGCGAGTATTGTTTTTGCTTCATCAGCTCTGTAACACGAGCACCCTTATCAAGCTGCCTTTTCGTTGCGTCATCAAGGTCCGAAGCGAACTGAGAAAATGCGGCTAACTCTCGGTATGCCGCTAACGCTTGTTTTACACCTCCCGATAGTTTTTTCATATACGGGACTTGAGCCGAACCGCCAACTCTTGACACAGAGATTCCAGGGCTCATGGCGGGCCTTAACCCAGCATTAAAGTTGTCTGATTCTAGGAAAATCTGGCCATCAGTAATCGATATAACGTTTGTTGGGACAAACGCTGACACGTCACCACCTTGAGTTTCAATAATAGGCAAGGCCGTTAGCGACCCCGTCTTCCCCTTAACTTCTCCATTCGTATAATCTTCAACATATTTTGCATTAACTCTCGCCGCTCTTTCCAAAAGTCTCGAATGCAAATAAAACACATCTCCAGGGTACGCTTCACGACCTGGGGGTCGTTTTAGCAACAAAGAAATTTGTCTGTAGGCCCAGGCCTGCTTGGTAAGATCGTCGTAAATAACTAACGCGTCTTCACCATGGTCTCTAAAATACTCGCCCATGGCACAACCCGAATAAGGAGAAATAAATTGAAGGGGCGCCGGATCTGATGCGCTAGCAGCTACAACAGTTGTGTACTCCAGCGCACCATTTTCTTCCAGAGTTCTTACAATGTTAGCAATCGTCGACATCTTTTGACCGATCGCCACATAAATACACTTAATCCCAGTACTTCTTTGGTTGATTATCGCATCAATTGCGACAGCAGTCTTACCAATCTGCCTATCACCAATTATTAACTCTCTTTGCCCTCTACCAATAGGGACAAGGGAATCAACACATTTCAAACCAATTTGTACTGGTTGATCTACAGATTGCCTAGCAATTACACCAGGAGCCACCTTTTCAACTGGGGAAGAAGACGATGCCTCTATAGGCCCTTTACCATCTATGGGGTTGCCCAGCGAATCTACCACTCTACCCAACAATTCGGGTCCGGTAGGCACTTCTAGAATTCGGCCCGTGCAACGCGCGGTCATCCCTTCTGATAAACCCTCGTAGTCACCCAACACAACTATTCCCACTGAATCTCGTTCTAGATTCAACGCCATGCCGTAAAGGCTACCATCAAACTCTATCATCTCCCCATATTGGGCATCGGCAAGCCCGTGGACTCTCACAATACCATCAGACACACCAACGATTGTGCCTTCATTTTGCGCCTCCGACTTAACGTCAAGGCCCTCTATTCTGCTTTTAATAATGTCGCTTATTTCTGATGGATTCAGTTGTTGCATTTTCTGTTTCCTAATTTATTCCGGTTCTTCATTTCTGGTTGTTTATTTATTCAAGTACACTCAGCTTCTAGTGAGAGCATCCGCTAGTTTAATAAGCTTTCCTCTGGCGGAGCCGTCTATCACCAGATCACCAGCCCGAATGATTGCGCCTGCAATTAGTGTTTTATCTACTCTCGCTTCAATGTTTATTTGCTTGTCAAACTTCTTGTTTAGTGTCGATTTAATATCTTCAGCTTGGCTTTCTGTCAAATCAAAGGCTGACACAACTTCCACGTCTAAGCTTTCTTCTTCTTTAGCTTTTAATTCCTCAAACTGGGACAAAACCTCTGGCAAAAGCGGCAGCCGATTATGTTCAGCAAGCGCTTGCAAAAAAAGCTTAGCTGAGTTGTCTAGGTCTTCACCACAAACCTCCGCAAGCCGATGTGCTTTTGCTTCAGCAGGCATTTCGGGGCTCTCTAACAACATAGAAATCTTTTTGTGTTGAGTTGCACTGGACAAAATAGAAAGCATTCCAGACCAAGCTGGCAGCTTGTTGGCCTCCTTTGCCGCTTTGAATGCTGCTATAGCATAGGGCCTTGCAAGTGTCGCTAGCTCCATAAGTTATAGCTCTGCTGCTAATTTATTCAACATTTCCTGATGTTTGCCAGCATCAACATTATCTTCCAACACCTGTTCAGCCCCTCTTATAACCAGCGCTGACACTTGAGCTCTTAATTCCTCTTTGGCCTT
>CAJWGQ010000233.1 GCA_913041025.1 uncultured Gammaproteobacteria bacterium
GCGATCATTACTCTTTGACGCATACCTCCCGAAAATTGATGAGGGAAATCACTGATTCTTTCCACAGGGTTTTGAATTCCAACTTCTTGGAGTATTTCAATTGCCCTCAATTGAGCCTTATATCTTGAGAGTCGTTTAATTGGATCCGAGTGGTATATTAATGGTTCTATTAGCTGCTCTCCTATCGAAAGGACTGGATTCAAAGAGGTCATAGGATCTTGGAAGATCATTGCAATGCTATCTCCTCTTAGTTGCCGCATCCTTTTCTTTGAGCATCTTAAAATCTCTTCGCCATTAAAATAAATTGAACCTGATTCAATATTAGCTGGAGGGCTTTCCAGCAACCCCATGATTGCATGACATATCATAGATTTTCCTGATCCTGATTCACCTACGATAGCTAGTGTTTTATCTTGGTCTAGACTAAAACTAATATCGTCGACCGCCTTAGTTACCCCAGCTCTCGAGTGAAAAAAAACGCTTAGGTTGTTTACTTCTAAAAGTGGCGTTGAACTCAACTGCTAATCCTTTGATGTTTTTGGGTCGAGAGCGTCCCTAAGTCCGTCGCCCAGAAAGTTAAGCGCAAACAAAGTTATGGTTAACGCTAGCCCTGGGAAAATAAGTAGCCAAGGATATTCTTCCATGGTCTCTACCCCGTAGTTAATGAGAAGGCCCCAAGAGCTTTCAGGAGGTTGGATACCAAGGCCGAGAAAACTAAGAAATGCCTCCAGCAGCATCACATTCGGGACGGTTAAAGTAGCGTAGACGATTATCGGACCAATTGCGTTTGGAACAATGTGCCGAACTATGATTATTTGCTTTGGTAATCCCATTGAATGAGCTGCTTCAATGAACTCTTGTTTCTTTAACGTCATTACCTGTCCCCTGACTATTCTAGCCATCGTCAGCCATTCGACAGCGCCGATTGCGAAAAAGAGCAGAAGTAAATTTTTTCCAAACACAACCATTAGAAGTATGATAAAAATCATAAAGGGAAGCGCATAAAGAATATCTACCAACCTCATCATAAAAGCATCTAATTTACCGCCTGCGTATCCTGCCACCGCGCCCCAAGAAACACCTATAACAAGGGCAACACTGGTTGCGATAAACCCAACTAAAAGCGACACACGTCCGCCGTACATTATTCGCGTAAGCATATCGCGTCCAAATACGTCTGTGCCTAACAAATGCTGATAAGAGGGCGGAGAAGCCCCAAGTATCAGATTTTGTTCTTCGTACCCATAGGGAGCGATCCATGGTGCCAAAAAGGCAATGATGCAAAAGAAAACCAAGGTTACCAAACCAAGGAGAGCCAGCTTATTATTGCTCAATCTAGTCCAGGCGTCCTTCCAGAGCGAGAAGTTTTCTTCTGGATAATCTATTTCAGACATTGATTTACTTTTCGTCTCCAAGATCTTTCTGCCTCAACTTTGGGTTCATCCACATCGCTAAGATATCTGAAATAAGATTGAAGCTTACGATTAAAGAAGCAAAGAAAATGGTTGTTCCCAAAATCATTGTGTAGTCGCGATTGAACGCTGCTTGAACATAAAACCTGCCCAACCCCGGAATGTTAAAAATTGTTTCAACCACAAATGAACCCCCCAGCATTCCGGCAAAAGCTGGACCGAGAAATGCCACAACGGGCATTAGTCCTCCTCGCAGGCCATGTTTGCAGACAATAACAATTTCCGAGAGGCCCTTGGCCCGAGCGGTTCGTATGTAGTCTTGAGATAAAATGTCTAGCATTCCTCCGCGGGTCAACCTTGCGATATAAGCGGCATATCCAGTCCCGAGCGTTATCGCAGGCAGAATTTTATCTCCGGGCAAACTATTCCATCCTGAGATCGGTAACCACTCGAGGTAAATACCGAAGATCAGGACCAGTAAGGGGCCCAAAAGGAATGAGGGCATGCAAATCCCGATCATTGCCAAAGACATAGGCGCGTAGTCCTGGACGCTATTTGGCCGCATAGCAGCAACTACGCCGGCAAATAGGCCAATAACAATCGCTACAATCATAGAATAAAGAGCGAGTTCTGCTGTGGTTGGGAATGCTGATGCTATAAGTTCGCTAACGTTTCTTCCTGGGTACTTAAACGATGGACCGAAATCACCCGATATTAAATCCTCTAAATATCCAAAATATTGCTGCCACAGAGGGAGGTTCAGGTCATATTTCTCTTCTAAAGCGATTAGGACCTCCGGAGGAACCGCTTTATCTGCAGAGAAGGGCCCACCTGGTGCACTATGGATTAAAATAAAGGTGATTGTTATTACTCCAAACAGGACGGGAATAGCTTGGAGCAATCGAACTGCCGCGAATCTAATCATTACTCTATATCATCTGAAAGGAATAGGTCTTTGTAGGACGCCTGATTAAGGATGTTAGGATTAAGATTTTTTAGAGACGAATGAACTAGGTTTTTACTGGTATAAGTATAAATTGGAATCACTGGCATTTCATCGATTAAGATCTCTTCAGCTTCTTGGAAAATAGTGAAGCGATCTTGATCAGATTTTTTTCTCGGGGCCTCCTGCAGTATGAGTTTGTCGTAATCTTCATTACACCATCCCGTTCGGTTGTTGCCTCCCCCGCAAATAAACATATCTAAGAAATTATTAGGATCTACGTAGTCTCCTATCCAACCCGCTCTTGAAATTTCGTAGTCTCCGTTACTCTCGCTGTCCAGATAAACTTTCCACTCCTGATTAGTAAGTCTGATATCTATATTGAGATGTATTTTCCACATCTGTTGAATTGCCACTGCAACTTTTCTATGTCCCTCATTGGTGTTGTACAGAATTTCTGTTTCAGGAAAATTCTTGCCATCCGGATAGCCTGCTAAAGCCATCAGTTCTCTCGCCTCTAATGGATTAAATTCTAATTTGTTCGGGGGAAAATAACCTTTTGTGTCAGGTGGAGTCATCGCGTACGCAGGGATTTGTCCTCCCTTTAGAATATTTTCTGTGAGGCTTTCCCTATCTATTGTTAAGGCGAGCGCTCGCCTAACCCGTCTATCTTTTAGGTGTGGAACACGGGTATTTATCCTGTAATAGTAGGTTCCCAGATAGGGGTGAATTCTTAGCGCTGGATCATTCGTTGAGCGATATGTTTCAACTTTGTCAATTGGGACGTCATTGGTGTAATGCAATTGTCCCGCTCTAAACATTCGTTCTTCTGTGATCCCGTTCTCGATTGGGTAATAAACGATCTTGTTAAGTTTGACACTTTTTTCGTCATAATATTGCGGATTTTTCTCTACAACGATTTCTTGATTTATGGCCCATTTCTTTAGTTTGAAAGGTCCATTGCTGACCATGTTCCCCTCGTATGTCCATCTAGTGCCTCTCTCATCCGCGCTACCAAATTTTTCCACCGTTTCTTGATGGACCGGAAACGTACTGTAGTGATCTAAAAGTTGAAGGAAATAAGGGGTAGGGTTTTCTAGGATGACCTGCAGCGTTAAATCGTCAACCGCCTTTACTCCCACTTCTTTGAAATCGTTGACATCTCCATTGTAATAAGCTCGGGCGTTTTTAATGGGGAAATACATGTATGCGTATAAGTTGCCTAATCTCGGTTGTAATGCTCTCCACCAACTCCAAACAAAATCATACGCATTCAAGGTGTCACCGTTGGACCATCTTGCATCGCTTCTCAGATGGAAAGTGTAGACTAATTGGTCTTCGCTGATATTCCACCGCTCGGCGATGCCGGAGGTCGGTTCGAGGGTTTGACTATCTTTGAGCACAAGTCCTTCCATTAACGCGCTGATGATGTGATGTTCCGGCACTCCAGTTGCAATGTGAGGGTCGAGGCTTTGCGGTTCCGTTCCGTTGCCCCAATGCAGAACACCAGTTTTGTTTCCAAGCTCTACGTTGGTGGGGGGGGTCTCGCACCCAGGAAGGACGCAAAGATAAATTCCATGCAGAATCAAAAAGAACAATCGATAAATTTTTGAGTTGGTCTTTATGGGCATAGATATCTTTCTCCAGAGATCAGCAGGGCTGCGAATCGCAGAAGTGTAAGCAAGCAATATGGAAGTGCCTTCCATAGAAAAACGCGTTCACGTCAAACAGATTAAGTAGCTTA
>CAJWGQ010000234.1 GCA_913041025.1 uncultured Gammaproteobacteria bacterium
AACAAAATTTTTGCCAGTACATGAATTTTAAGGCTGGACTGAAGTTTTCTCGGTCCTCCCCGCTGAGGCTCTCTCCATCCATTTGCTGTAGTTCTTTTGCCATAGAAAATAACGAGAGGGTAGGGCCGTTCTCTCTGAATTCCTTGACTTTGTTGATCACTTCTTCTGAGACATCCGGGTTGTAAGGGAGGCCCGTGTTGCCCATTGAGACCTTGGCAAAACGATCAGGCTGTTCTGCCACCAGCCTTAGACCAATGAGTCCGCCCCAGTCTTGCCCAAAGAAAGTAAGATCATTGAAATCGTTTGCGATGAGCCATTGGGTCATCCAGTCGACTTGTTTTTGATAACTGTAATCTTCTCTGGAAGCTGGCTTATCAGATTTTCCATATCCTGGAAGATCTGGAGCGATAACCCGGATACCACCCTCTACGAGATAGGGAATCATTCGAGCGTAGAGATAGCTCCAAACTGGCTGGCCATGCATTGCTAATAAAGTTGGGCCGTCTCGCGGGCCTTCATCCACATGGTGAATTCTAAGGTCGCTCCCATCATCAGTTCTGATGTTCGTGTAATTGGGTTTAAAAGGATATTCTTTTAGATTTTCGAAGCATTCGTCTGGTGTTCGTAATATTTCCATCTCTGTTAATCCTTTAAGATCCTGATTGAAGGTTATGGTAGCAATTATGGTCTACCCCGGGCAGTTCTTGGAGCTATTTGTCGCAGGACCAAAGAACCGTCTTCTTTTGCGCGAGTAATGTGCAGGAGCTTGGTGTGCGGTTCGCCAATGGCGGGTCCTGCTCCATCGCGTTTTCTGGAGTCTTGCAGCTGCTGCCTTCTAATCGCTATGGCCCTTTAATTTTCTTTGTCGCGGTTAGATGATGCAAAGCATTACCGTGTTGCGGGTCATTTCGTCAGTAATTTTTTCTTATCGTAGAATGGCAGATTGGTTACCTTAGCATGATGTGATCCGTTCTCAGTCTCTAGCAACAATTCGGTCTCTGCTTCTAAGGCACTCTTTAATCTGATCAGTCCGATACCGGCATCGAGGGTTGGTGACCAGGCTCCCGCACTTACGAAACCGACTTCCTCTCCGTTTTTCGATATTAGCTTATCTCCTCTTACGGGCGAAGCCTGATCGCAGATCATCCCGGTGACTCGGGTCATCCCTTTACGTACTAGCGACAGCGCTTGTCGGCCGATGAAGTCGCCTTTGTCTAGATGTACAAGTCGCCCTAAACCTATTTCGAAGGGGTTCAGACTTTGGTCTATATCTGTACCGTAATCTAGTATTCCTGCTTCTAGTCTTCTTATATGCATGGACGAGACATCTGAGGCCAAGAGTTCAGCAGATTTACCTTTTTCTAGTAAGTATTCCCAGAGAGCTGGGCCATCAAAATCGGAGTTTTTCGAATAGATCTCAAAGCCTCTCTCTCCGGTCCAGCCTGATCTAGAGACGTAAAAATCAGTGCCGCATATTCGAGTCTCTACTGTGGAGTAGTAAGTGAAGCTCTCGATTTGAATGTCAGAGACCTCCTCGAGTACTTCGAGCGCCGTCGGACCCTGAATTTGCAGTACCCATGAATCAAAATCGTGTATTGAGACCTCGTAATTGCCGATGTGTGCTTTAGCCCAATTTAAGAAATCTCCATCAGCGTGCACATAGATAAACTCCTCATCGTTTGGTCGCAACAGTACACCGTCCATGACGACTCCGCCTTCTTGATTACAAGCGATTGCATAGCCTGCACGACCAATTTTAATTTTTCGAATTTCCCGGGTGAATAAATTTTCTAGAAAAGGAAGACTATCTTTGCCCACAATTTTGAGCGGTGTTTCGGGGACATCATATAAACAGGATTTTGTTCGAAGATGCTGGTAGTGCGAAGTTGCATCATAGTCAGAGCTGATGGGATAGAGTCGGTTGTTGTAGATTCCGTAGCGAGTATTCTTGTGATCGTAGCAGCTGAAAAAAGGTGATTTTTTGAATCTATGGTCTGACACTGGGAGAAAGGATATCGCCATCTTTTTGAGTGGTCCTTGAAAAAAAATTGTAATAAGAGTGGTTGTGTGAATTTGGGACACGGCAAGTTACACGAACAGATAGATGTTTATCAATCCGTCTTAAGAATGATTAGTTATAAAGTTAGCTAACTGATTCGATGCATGGAAAGCATCAGTCCGCGCTTATACGTCTTTTAAATTTGTTTAGGTCAATTTCAAGAAAGAGTTTTGATCAATTGTGTTGTACGTCGAAGACGCGTTGTTAGAAGATTGGCCAAGGCTTAAAACTACTTGATAGTGCTCAACGGCTTTATACTGAGGACTCGAGACTCTGTTGGTGTGTCGAAAACTCGGATCGTCAAATATGAGAATATCTCGTGTTTAGAAGAGTAAAAGCAATAGAAAATGGAAAGGACGACGGCAGGATAATGAATGAAATAAAGGGTTTGTTCGACAAAGCCATTGATTTAGCAGGGCAACGTGACCTTATTGGCGCTGAACAGATGTTGAATCAAATATTATCATCTCAACCTGACGAGCCTAACGCGCTCCGGATGTTGGGCTCAATGAAATTAGCCAGCAAAGAGTTTGATTTGGCTGTAGATTTTTTGGGGAAAGCCCTCCAGGCGGCTCCCGATTTCGCGACAGCACAGATTGAGTTATCTCAAGCGCTGCACTTGTCTGGAGACACGACCGAAGCGCTAACTAGCATGCGTGCATTTCTAGATTCTAATCCGGGTAATCAGTCCAGTTGGCAGGCTTTGGCAAATTTGCTGTTTGAACTTGGTGATTTGAAGCAAGGCAATGCGGCTGCACAACGATCCGTTGAGTTAGATCCTTTTTATGCACAGACAAGAGGTGCTATCGAGGCGCTCAATTCGGGTAACCCGAAGGATGCTGAAGACATATTTCGTAAAATCCTGACGCAGGATAATAACCACATCCATGCGCTGGTGGGTCTTGCAAGTCTTGCTATGGACCGAGAGGTCTTGGACGATGCAGAACGTTTGCTTAAGCGAGTCGGAGTGATCGCGCCTAATTTCAGTCATGTTCAGAGAGCTTGGTCACGTTTGTATATGAAGCAATCGCGATTTGAACCCGCAGAAGGGGCTGCAAAACAAGCTGTTCGCGTGAGCCCAGAATCCGCAGAATGCTGGACTAGCCTCGGCACCATCTTGGCCTGGGGTCTCAAGAATCGCGAGGCCGCCGATGCCTTTGCAAATTCGCTCAAATTAGAGCCCAATCAGCCAAGAGTCCAGATGTCACTGGGACACGTATTGAAAGCGGCGGGAGACTTTGACGGCTCGATAGCCGCCTACAAAAAGTCACTGGATTTAGACAATCGTCTAGGAGAGGCGTGGTGGAGCCTGGCCGACTTAAAAACCTATCGGTTCGATGAGTCTGATATAAAACAGATGTTAAAAGCCTCAGATGGAACAGAGATAAAGGAACGGGTGAGAGATTATGCTTCTTTGAATTTCGCATTAGGTAAGGCTTACGAGGATTTGAAAGATTATTCGGAATCTTTTCGATTTTATGCGCTAGGTAACAAGCTTCGCAGTCAGTTTGAGTCCTTTAATTTAGACCGTTTACGTACCCAGATAAGCACATCAAAAGAAGTTTATACGGGTCAAGTTTTTCGATCTGAACCTTCGTCGTTCAACCCAATAGTTCCTATCTTTGTGCTCGGGCTTCCTCGTTCTGGCTCAACGCTGGTCGATCAAATACTTGCCTCTCACTCTCAGGTGCAAGGGACGATGGAGTTACCCCACATTCTCAGTTACGTGCGGGAGCTTGGAGGGACAGTCGAAGAGAGGTTAGAAGACCCGACGTATATTTCGAAATACCCCTCCAGCGTCTTGCAGTTGAGTGACGAGGAAAGAAACGCCTTGGGCGAACGTTATCTCAAAGAAACAGCAAACTATCACCTTGGAAGTCCTTATTTTGTGGACAAAATGCCAAACAATTTTCTTCACATCGGTTTAATCGCTCAGATCCTGCCTCAAGCGATATTTGTCGATACTCGAA
>CAJWGQ010000235.1 GCA_913041025.1 uncultured Gammaproteobacteria bacterium
ATTGGCCTTACCCCACGAGCTCTGCGTAGTGCTAAATATTCGTCATCTAAGTTGAAGGTTTCATTGGGTAACCAGTCGAAAGCGCTTCCGCGTAGTTGCTTTTCAAATTGCGCAGTCTCTGAAAGAAAGTCGATTAAAGACGTTGCATTTAACCGTTGGGATGGTTTCTGATTTTTATTTTGATTCTGCGGCAAAGGGTTTATATCTGCTGGCTCGACTGGCTCATCGACATTCATTATTGATATCGGTCGGTCGACCTCTTTATCATAAGATCGCTGAAAGTTATCGATTCTCTCAAGTGTAACTCCGAGCTCCAACAGTTCTTCACGGAGAGGGTCTTTCCTTGGTAGCGCTGGATATCCCCAGCACTTATTGCCCATTGGTGTTATTTCTTCGAGTAGTTTGTTTTCATAACTAGTTGAGTCATTTGGTTTGGTCAGATTAGGCAAGTCTTCAAACACTTTAGTAGGGTTCGCATCACTGTTCTTCACCAGCAGAGCAGGCCACTGGCGAGTCTCGGTCAATACAAGTTGTTCTGATTCGTTGAATGATAGGGTGGGTAGATACTCGAAGACTATGAATTCCGTCTCGTACCAGCGCTCAATAAGAAAGTCTTTTGCTATTTGATCGTTACAAATTCCCGACTTAGCGAAAACAAAACAGAAGCAGAATCCAATGACGCGCGTGAACAGCATGCTAAGCGCTCGCGGCTTCTGTGTGAGAATTGGTTAATTTGTTAATGAGCCCATCGAGGAATTGAACGCGATCTTCAAAAGAGTCCAACTGATGAGTAGTGATGAGAGTAGAAGTTCCTTCGAATTGGTATGTATTACTGTCTTCTTGTACCAACTTTACTATGCTGAGTGGTTCGATAGTTGTGGTGTCAGCGAAGACAAGCTTGCCTCTTTCTTGACCTATTTCAACTGTCTGTAAGCCATGTGATTCGCAAAGCAGCTTGAGTGCGGAAATTTCAAACAATCTTTTCAAAGCGTCAGGTAGCAGTCCGAAGCGGTCTATCATTTCGACTTGAAGAGCATCGATTTCATTCTTGGTTTTGGTGTTTGCCAGTCTTTTGTAAAAAATCAGTCGATGATGGACGTCAGGGAGATACGTTTCCGGGATGATCGCTGAACAATGTAAGTTGATCTCTTTGGCAACCTCATTCAGCGGGTTATCGAGGTCAGGAATCTTTCCTTGGTTTATATCCTCGACGGCTTTGTTGAGCATTTGCATGTACAGAGAAAAACCAATCGACTCCATCTGGCCAGACTGTTCCTCTCCGAGTAACTGCCCTGCGCCCCTGATTTCCATGTCCTGAGTAGCAAGAGTGAACCCTATTCCTAATTCTCCTGCGGCTTCTATTGCTTCGAGTCTTTTTGTGGCATCTGGTGTGATAGCGTCAGGTTCAGGAGTGAGCAGATAAGCGTAGGCTTGTCTGTTGCTTCTACCGACTCTTCCTCTCAACTGATGGAGTTGGGCGAGCCCAAATTTATCAGCTCGATCAATAATGATGGTGTTGGCATTTGGTATGTCGATCCCATTCTCTATAATTGTCGTGCAAACAAGCACGTTGATTTTACGTTGGTAAAAATCCCCCATCACTTGCTCAAGTTGCTTTTTCGGCATCTGACCATGTCCAATTCCGATTCGTGCTTCGGTTATTTGTTCGGATAGTGTTTGAGCAATCAGCTCAATGGTCTTGACCTCGTTATGAACAAAAAATACCTGCCCTCCCCTCATCAGTTCTCTGTTAATTGCTTCTTTAATCAGGTCCGATCTTTTTTCCTGTACGAAAGTCTTAATGGAAAGGCGTTTAGCAGGTGGGGTGGCAATGATAGATAAATCTCTGATACCTCCGAGAGACATATTCAGAGTTCTGGGTATGGGGGTTGCCGTCAAAGTTAAAACATCGGCCTGTGCTCTAAAGGCTCTTATCAGTTCTTTCTGACGAACTCCAAAACGGTGCTCTTCGTCAATAACAACTAGACCTAGGTCTTTGAATTTAAAATCTTCTCCAAATAATTTGTGAGTTCCCACTACAATATCAACCTTCCCGGAGGAGCACCCAAGAGCGACGGCCTCAATTTCTGACTTGTGGCGGAGTCTACTCACGAGCTCGATAATGAAGGGCCACTGGGCAAATCGGTCTTTCAGAGTGTCATAATGCTGTTGTGCAAGTAGAGTGGTCGGAACCAAGATCACCACTTGTTTGCCTGATTTAACAGCGACTAGAGCTGCCCGCATTGCGACTTCTGTTTTTCCAAAACCCACGTCGCCGCAAACTAATCTATCCATTGCCCTCTCTGATTGCAGATCATTTAGCACAGCTTCAATTGCCGATTCTTGATCTTGTGTTAACTCGAAACTAAATTCGTCGTTAAAACGATCAAGATCCTCGGCATCTACAGACAAGCTGGCAGATCTTTTGGCTTCTCTCGTCGCGTAGGCTTGTAACAATTCTGCGGCAACATCAACTATTTTTTCTGCAGCCTTTCTTTTAGCCTTGGTCCATTGGCTTGATCCTAGGCGATGCAGTGGTGCGTGCTCCTCGTCTGCACCCGCATATCGAGATATTAGATGTAGGGAGGCCACAGGTACGTAGAGTTTGGCGCTTCCTGCGTAGGTCAGCGTCAAGTATTCGTTTTCTACTCCCTCGATGTCCAGTAGCTCCAGACCCATGTAACGTCCAATCCCATGTTCCAGGTGCACCACGGGGGCGCCAATGCTTAGCTCGTTAAGGTTTTGAATGATTTGCTCTGGGTCGATGACCTTATTTGCAAAACTTTTACTCACGGGAGGTTTTGTTCCGTAGAGCTCGTTCTCAGTCAGTACTAAGATCTTGTCGTTCCAAATCCCCTCGGTTATTTGAGAAACGGTGATGCAATGGTTGTTCGAGGCGAGATAATCTGGGAATTCTGAAACGATTGACGTTTTGACACCCAGCTTAAGAAGCTTTGAATCAAGCATTTCTCGTCGACCTTCTGAAGAACATGAAAATAAGATCGGCTGGTTGACTTTTGCAACGAAGTTAATGACTTCTGTTTCGTTAAGCTCTGGTTTTGTTTCACTTCTTAAACTTGGAATCGGGTGACTTTTCTGTGACGAGGCGTTGCTAGTATCTATTTCATTGATTTTTATTACAGAAAAATTGGCAATGTTAGATTCGAGTTCTTGAGTATCTAGATAGAGCTGATCAGGGCGGAGTATTGGTCGTTCTATGTCATGACGCAGAGATTCCCACCTTAGGCCAACTTCACTTCGGAAATTTGATGCTTCCTCGTCAGCACCGTGTTGGATGATTAGCGTTGACGATTTCTGAAGGTAATCGAATATATTGGCTGTTTCGTCGAAAAAGAAAGGCAGAAAGAATTCGATACCATTTGGTGTCATGTAATTGCTTACATCTTGATACACGGAGCAACGCCTTACATCGCCCTGAAAGTTGTTGTGCCAGTTTTCCCGAAATTTTTTTATGGCGTCTTCGTCGAAAGGAAATTCTTTAGCAGGGAGAATTGAGAATTGATCTAAGTTTTCGATTGTTAACTGTGTTCCGGGGTCAAAGGATCTTATGGTTTCAACTTCGTCATCGAAAAGATCCAGCCTGATGGGGAATTCGCTGCCCATTGGAAATAGGTCCAGAATGGAACCGCGAGAGGCATATTGGCCTCTTTCAGAAACGATATCTGTTTGTTGGTAACCTGCTCCTTCGAGTATCAGTTTCTGCTTATTAAGCTGCAGTTGATCTCCTTTGGCAAAAGTGAAGGAGGAGCCGTGGATGTAATTTATTGGCGGAACCTTTTGCATCGCAGTTGCGGCGGACATAATCACTACTCCAGGGCGTCCTGATAGGAGATGATTCATGGTTGATAAGCGTTCAGAAATTATGTCTTGATGCGGTGAAAAGAGATCATAGGGAAGAGTTTCCCATGGGGACAATCTCATGACTGAGTTCTGGGTTTCAACGGGAGTTATGAAGGAAAGAGCGTTGAAGATACGCTCTTCACTTATAGAGTCCTTT
>CAJWGQ010000236.1 GCA_913041025.1 uncultured Gammaproteobacteria bacterium
AAATGCTTAGTGGTTCTATACCGTTACCTGCAAAAATATTTGGTTTTGGTGGTTTGGCGCCTTTTTTAATTTTGGCTCTTTTTGTTTGGACATTGCCAGACCTCTATAGATTAATAGTTTTTGATATACTAGTTCATTATGCTTCGGTCATATTGAGTTTTGTTGGTGCTGTTTATTGGGGGATTGCATTAGTTGAAATAAATAACAAAACAGAGACGGGAAAACGCATATGGATCATGTTTGGCTGGAGTATAACACCTGCTCTAATAGCATGGCTCGCGACCCAGATGGTTTTATCGGCTGCGCTCCTATTACTAATACTAGGGTTTGTTTTTGCATTTATTTTCGATCTTTGGTCAGAGAAAAGGAAAGAGATACCATTTTGGTATCTACGACTTAGAAAGAGCTTGACGTTAGTTGTGGTAATTACATTGAGCTCCGCATTGGTTCAAAGTATGATTGCATAGATTATCTCTTTATAGCCCGCCAACCAATATCCTGACGGAAAAAGCCCTCAGGCCAATGCACCTTATCGACGGCTAGATATGCATTGCGTTGTGCTAATGATATGTCCGCTCCCAGTGCTGTAACACCCAAAACGCGTCCCCCATCTGCTAAAATTTGGCCTTCACTTGAGCGGGTTGTTCCTGCATGGAATATTTTTACATTATGATCGTCTTTTAATGCATCAATTCCCCTAATTATTGATCCCTTGATGTAGTCGCCGGGATAGCCTTTTGACGCCATTACCACACAAACTGCTGACGCGCTATCCCATCTCAGGTCGAAACTAGAAAGCTGGCCGTCTACACAAGCCATCAAAGCGGGCAGTAAATCACTTTTAAGCCTTAGAATCAGAACCTGTGTTTCGGGATCTCCAAAACGGGCGTTATATTCAATTAATTTTGGACCATCTGGCGTAATCATTAAACCCGCGTATAAAACGCCTTTATATGGATTTCCCTCTTCTGCCATGCCTTGTATGGTTGGTTGGATAAATTGCTCCATAATCGTTTCAGTCAATCTCTGGTCAATCACCGGAGCGGGAGAGTATGTGCCCATTCCGCCTGTGTTTGGTCCTATATCGCCCTCACCAACTGCTTTATGGTCTTGAGCTGTGGCAAGTGGCACTGCAGTTTTCCCATCAACTAATACATGAAAGCTGGCTTCTTCCCCGGTCAGAAATTCTTCAATTACCACTTCATTTCCTGCCGCCCCAAAGGCTTGACCTCTCAGAGCGGCGATAACAGCCTTTTCGGCCTCGGCTTCAGTATGTGCCACAGTAACACCTTTACCGGCGGCTAATCCGTCAGCTTTGATTACTATTGGAGCCCCCTGATGTCGAATATACGAAATGGCTTCATCGCAGGAAGTAAATCTTGCGTAGGCTGCCGTAGGGATATTGTGTCGTGTGCAGAATTCTTTTGTAAAACTTTTAGATCCTTCCAATCGGGCCGCTGCAGCTGAAGGGCCAAAAGCTTTTATCCCAGCTGAACTCAAATTATCAACTAAACCGTTAACAAGTGGCCCTTCGGGACCAACCACTACAAGGTCAATCGATTGGTCGATAGAGAACTGGGTGATTTCTTGAATGTTATCAATATTTAAGGGTACGCACATAGCATCTTCTTCGATGCCAGCATTTCCTGGAGCGCAGTACAAGGCATCACAAAGTGGTGAGGCGGAGATAGCCCAGCAAAGCGCGTGCTCTCTCGCACCTGATCCCACTACGAGAATTTTCATTTTTTTACTCCAAGTTCTTTCGAATTGATGTTTTCTAGATTAGATTGTTGTTATGGAGGATAAACTAGATCAACTTAACGATAACTTACCAGAGATATCTGTTAGTGAGTTGTCTAATCAAGTTAAATTTACTGTTGAGACGGCGTTTGGTCGTGTGAGGGTGCGTGGTGAAATCTCTCGTCCAAAGAAAGCGGCATCAGGACATCTCTATCTAACGCTTAAAGACGATAGGTCTGTCATAGACGGTGTCTGCTGGAAAGGTAATGCGCAGCGTCTAGCTGTCCAACCGGAAGAAGGCATGGACGTAATCTGCACAGGGAAAATTACCACCTACCCTATGCAGTCCAAGTATCAGATGGTAATTGAGAAAATAGAATTGGCTGGCGAGGGGGCCTTACTAAAGCTCTTGGAAGAGCGGCGGAAAAAATTGGCTGACGAAGGCTTGTTTGACCGAGACAAGAAACAATCGCTTCCAAAGTTTCCAAAAATAATAGGTGTCGTGACTTCGCCTACAGGGTCCGTAATAAGAGATATTATTCACCGAATCGAAGATCGGTTTCCGTTGCGTGTGATTATTTGGCCTGTTCTGGTTCAAGGAAATAAAGCTGCGGAGCAGATTACTAAAGGGATAGAAGGATTCGAAAAACTAAGGGAAATAGATCCATCGTTGGGGCCAGATGTTTTAATTGTGGCACGCGGAGGGGGGAGCCTGGAGGACCTCTGGCCATTCAATGAAGAGAATGTTATTCGTGCAGTCTCCAATAGTACTATACCTCTAATATCAGCCATAGGACATGAGACGGATACGACCTTAATCGATTTTGTGGCGGATGTCAGAGCCCCTACCCCGACTGCGGCAGCAGAATTAGCCGTACCCGTTAGATCGGATCTATTGTCTAGGGTGATCGAAAATGAAAGACGTCTTTTAAGCTCTATAAACAGATCATTAAACGATTTTAAATTAAAACTAGAAGGTTTTTCGCGGGGACTTGGTGATCCAGATCGAATTATCGAGGAAATAGCGCAGAGGTTTGACTATTCTGAGCGCCGTCTTTCCCCTCAGATTAAAATATTTCTGGAGGGAAAAGAACACTTAGTCGACCAGGTAGCCAACAGACTACCTGCTCCTGAACTACAAATAGAGAAAAAAGTCAGCCATTTAAACATACAAAAAGAAAGATTAGAAAATTTTAGTCATCGTCAATTTGAAACAATTAAAACTGAATATGACAATATTTCGAGTAAATTTCATGTTAAATATATCAGCCAAAAACTTGAAAAATATCACTCGGACCTAGACCGTCTGATGGACCGCAAAGAACAGGCCTTGGTGAGGTTACTGGAAAACTATACAGTAAAACTTACCAATACTGATCGCATTGGATGCCGATGGGAATGGGGAGATTTCCGATACTGAAATCATGGATTCTGCCGCTGCCCTCAGAAAACTGGATAAGAACAAGGACGGCAAACTCACACCAGATGAATTGCGACCTAGCTTTGTTGCCGACCGGAATGGCAAAGATGGCAATAGAGGAATCCAGAATCGTTCCGCAGTCACCCAGACCCTAAAACCACTTCCCCCTGTTGCAAAACAGATCGAGGGAATTTCAACACGAATGATTCTGAAATTGTTTGGGGCGAAAGGGCGGCACGGGGGCACTGAAAGCGAATTAGCAAACTACCGTCGAGTTTTTGGATTTTCAGATACCGACAAGGATGGGCGACATTCAAAAAAGGAATACATTGATGACGGCGCTTATCTGACACCCCAGTCAAGGCGAGGTATTTTTCAGGCATCCGATACAAACAACGACGGCTACGTCACCGAGTCTGAATATGTCGAAAATCGGCTCATCACAGACGAGGCGAAATTGATATTCAGTGAGATAGACGCCAACAGTAACAACAGGCTGACTGCAATGGAATTCTTGGCCAGTGGTAAGTTAAAAGATAGAAAACTGGCCAAAGGAGTTTTTAAGGCACTGGACACCAACGGAGATGGGGAACTGGTCATTCCAGAGTACCTGCGAGTCTGGGGCAAATGGGCTGGACATTGACGTTTAGACGCTTATCTATCTGACTCAGGTATTACAATGAAATGTAGAATACCAAATACCCAATTATTGATAAAAAATATTATTCACAAAATCAATATGTGAATCCATATGTTTTCCTTGAAAAATTGTCTAAATATTTAAAACAAAATGACATTATAGTTTCAGCAACCGGTGCACATCTGACTTGGGCGATGCAGGCATTAAAA
>CAJWGQ010000237.1 GCA_913041025.1 uncultured Gammaproteobacteria bacterium
CTGAGAGGATTAGCACAGAAATGTTAAAGGCGCTTGACTCCATAAACCCTCAGCTGTTTTTTGAGTTTCTTGCCGGGTGCGAAGGTTTGACTGACTGGTTTCCGGAGTTAATTGATCGGAACTTTGCGTTCAGTTCAGTGGATTCGATTGATCGATTCTGCGAACTTGAATTAGAGAAGAAAGCTTTTGAGAGTCTGGTCAAAAGGTTGAAGTTATCGAAAAAATATCTTGTTGCCTCGAGGCATTGGTCGTCTTTTGCTGGTGTTATCAAGAACTGGCGTATAGCCTCTAAAGAAGAATTGTATGATTGTTTGCATAAGACGAATTTTTTTCATGATGGCAGCAATCTAAATCGAATGCTCAATTTAGCTAGTAAACACGGTTCTTATGAATTCGAAGAGCTAGAGAATATCTTAAATAAACTTTCGGGTATGGGTTTTGAACCGAATCAAAGTAAGTTAAGCGGAGAAGCGCTAGGAAGGCAGATCAGAGAAAGTCGCATCCAGTGGCTCAGATCCCAATATTAACAAGTGATTACCCAGAGGGATTTTGCGGTCCTGTCAAGTTCTTCGGTCTGTTACGCATTAAAGGTTTGAGATAGGCCACCTAGAACGTGTTTCAATGGTTAAGGGCGCGGTGTCTCCATTCATCAATCTATGACAACCTGCTTGTGCAATCATTGCCCCATTGTCAGTGCAGTATTCTAAAGGAGGATAGTAAACTTTGAATTCTTCTAGCGCGTCGAATTGTTGACGCAGGTGGCTATTAGCGCTTACCCCTCCTGCTATGACGAGGTGATCAATAGTATACTCTTCTAGAGCTTTCTTACTTTTGATCAATAGTGTATCCACTACCGCTTCTTCAAAAGCTTTCGATATATCGGCTTTATCTTGTTCAGAGAGAGGGCTATGGGTTTCGATGATATTTCTAGCATAAGTTTTAAGCCCGCTAAAGCTCATATCAAAACTATTCTTGTCTGTCATCGGTCGAGGGAAGTAGAAGCGACCGGATTTCCCAGCTAAAGCCATAGCAGACAGTGCAGGTCCTCCGGGATAACCTAGTCCCATAATCTTTGCGGTCTTATCGAATGCTTCGCCTGCCGCATCGTCAAGCGATTCTCCTATGAGTTCGTAGTCGCCTATGCTTTTCACTAGTATTATTTGGGAGTGGCCGCCAGATACTAATAAAGCCAGAAAGGGCAAAGGAGGTTTTTCTCCCTGAGCCAGAAGCGGCGAAAGAAGATGCCCCTCCATGTGGTTGACAGCTATAGCGGGAATTCCCAGGCTCCAGGCCAAGCTCCTCCCGTAGGTTGCGCCGACCAATAAAGCGCCCATCAACCCTGGGCCGGCTGTGTAGGCGATAGCATCTAACTGCTTAACTGAAAGGTCGCACTCTGACAGCAGCTTTGCGGTTAAGGGTGTTATTTTCCTGATGTGGTCTCTAGAGGCCAATTCCGGGACCACACCACCATATTCCACATGTAGGTCGATCTGGCTATTCAGCAAGTGACCAATCAAACCTTTGTCTGAGTCGTAAATAGCGATGCCTGTTTCATCGCACGACGTTTCTATCCCTAGTACTTTCATCGTTTGATTATTATAGTCGAAACTTAAGAAGGAGGTTGAGCCTAGTTAGAGATGGCTTAAACAATGCGTTGCTGGTCTGTTTAGGGACGTGTAGAATTGCGTTCTTTTTTTGTGTGACTGCCTTATGCCCCATGTGAGAGTGAGAGAGAACGAACCTTTTGATATAGCGCTAAGACGCTTTAAGCGCTCCTGTGAAAAAGCCGGAGTCTTATCAGAAGTTCGAAGGCGTGAGTTTTATGAGAAGCCTACCTCTGTTAGAAAACGAAAAGCGGCTGCGGCTGTAAAACGCCACATCAAGAAATTACAGAGGGAGTCCAGAAGGTTCGAACGTTTCCGCTAGCGCAAGGCTGTTGGGATATCCGTAAAACAGCTAGAGAACCTGTCTAAGCTGAGCTAATTTGAATACACTCCAAGACCAAATAACTGAGTCCACAAAAGCTTCCATGAAAGCTCGGGATAAAGCGAGAGTGGCGGTGCTGCGGCTGGTCAATGCGGATATCAAAAGAGTAGAAGTTGACGAGCGTAGAGAGCTTTCGGACGAAGATGTCCGATCGATTCTTTCAAAGATGGTTAAACAAAGGCGGGATTCAATAGAGCAGTTTGAGAAAGCTGAGAGAACAGATCTTGCCGACAAAGAAAAATATGAAATCAGTGTCATTGAGGAATTTTTACCTACCCAGCTTTCCGAAACTGAATTGACCGAGCTGTTGGATCGCATAATCACCGACGAGAATATCGAAGGCCCCAAGGGCATAGGCACAGTAATGACCCTGTTGAAAACGAACTATGCGAATCAAGTGGATATGGCTTTAGCAAGCCGTATCGTCAAGGAAAAGCTAAATTAGGCAGAGTGGTTTGGGGCAAGAATACGTATTTTCTGGTCTCTAGATCCTTTTTGGCTAAATTTTTGTGTTAACCTGCTAAGATCACGAATGAACGAAGCGGTCTATTGCCTGGCAGAATACCCCAATCTTTTATTAACGACCTGATCGCAAAGGTAGATATTGTTGATGTCGTTGGCGAGAGGGTGAGCTTAAAGAAGGCCGGCAAGAATTATAGTGGCCTTTGCCCCTTCCATAATGAAAAGACGCCGAGTTTCACCGTGTCACCCGATAAGCAGTTTTTCCATTGTTTTGGGTGTCAAGAAAGTGGGACGGCCGTCGGGTTCGTGATGCTTCACGACCGGCTAACCTTTGTGGAAGCGATTGAGTCCTTAGCGGCGTCTGTGGGATTGAGTGTTCCAAGGGAGGCTGGCTCTTCGAGGCAAGAAATTAGCGAAAACAAGAAGTCGATAGAAGCTATTGCGAAAGCAACGGACTTCTACAAACAGCAACTCAGAATATCCCCCGCAGCAAAGAAATACCTTCAAGGTAGGGGAATAACTGGAGAATTAGCCCGAGATTACCAGTTAGGTTACGCGCCCTCGGGCTGGCAGACACTGGAGAATGGATTAGAAGGAGTAGGCTTAGAAGCTTTAGTCGACGCCGGATTGGTAAGTGAGGGAAAAAATAAAAAACACTACGATCGTTTTAGAAATAGGGTGGTGTTTCCAATTAGGAATGTCAAAGGCCGGACGATTGGTTTTGGTGGTAGATCGATCGGAGATGACGATGGACCAAAGTACCTAAACTCGCCCGAAACCGAACTATTTAAGAAAGGAGAAGAGCTTTATGGCTTATATGAAGCTCGCAAATCGAATGGTCGGCTCGACAGAATTATCGTAGTAGAAGGATACATGGACGTTTTGTCCTTGGCCCAAAGCGGAATATTAAATGCAGTGGCGACACTAGGCACAGCAACGAATGAGACTCATTTCTATAAATTGTTCAAATACACTGATGAGGTTATTTTGTGCTTTGATGGCGATCTCGCGGGCAGACAAGCCGGTTGGAAAGCACTTGAAAGGGCGTTGCCCTCATTGTCCGATCAGAAACAGATTAAGTTGATTTTTGTTCCCGAAGGCGAAGATCCGGACACATTGGTGCGCAAAAAGGGTTTAGAGTATTTTAATCAGCAGATAAAAAATGCGATATCTGGTCTTGATTACTTGCTCGACCATCTTTCAAATGGTTTGAATCTGGAGTCGTTGGATGATCGGGCAAAGTTTTATGGTTTGTGCCAGCCATACATAGAAAAAATGAAGGCTGGTATTTTGAGAGACTTATTTAAACAAAAGATCGATCAGATCGCTGGGCTCAGCGCTCAAATAATCCAAGCACCCAAACCAAAACAGTCTCGTATTGAAGGTCCGAAGGCTTCAAGACTGGAGGTCAAGCTTTGTGGATATCTTCTAAAGTACCCAGATCTTTGGGAGAAAGGGGATGAATCTTTTGGAGAAGATGTACTATTACTAATCAATAGCTGCGAGTTGTTGAGTGCGCCCATA
>CAJWGQ010000238.1 GCA_913041025.1 uncultured Gammaproteobacteria bacterium
GAGGAATGGGAGGCTTTTCATGCGAGGTAGTACAGAAAGCAAACGCTTGTCCAATGCTTCTGCAACCCGCAACGTTCAGTTTGTACTGTTCAAGCAGCGATGCAGGTCCCCGTGGAGTGACGTTAACAGCCTGTAATCGAGTCATGACACTTTTGGCACGGGCAATAGCCATCTCGCAGAAATTCCCGTCGTTTTGGTGGTAGGGCAGAAATAAAAGCGGCTGACAATGTGTTTGTGCTCCTTATCACCCTAATCGTGTCGTGGCCAATGGTAAGACCAAAGACGTTGCAGGTCTTTGGCAAAAGGGGTGGCGACGATTTTCTTCATTAAAGTCATAGATTACTCCTAAAGATCTGTTTCCCGTTGAACCTCGAACATGTGCTCATGAGTCGACGAGCTACCAGGACGGTTAGTGTTAAAAAACAAGGATGGCTGGGGTGACATTCATCCATTTGTTTGAAGGCATCTCGTGTGCAATTTATGCATTCCTGACCTGCTACGCGACAACCGCCAAATTAGATGACGACATTCGAGCATCACAAGCCGGGATGCAGTGACCTGCGGCGCTTAAATTTCTAACGTGAAGACGTAATGTTGGCATAAGAGCTGCAACGACGTGTCGTGTTGAGGAAGTACTAGTTAAAGGAGATAGAAAGTGCTTAAAAACTTCTCAAAAAGCGGATGGGTGTTATTAATTGCTCTAGTATGGTGCGGGCTCGCACCAAACGTCAGCTCGGCGGAAGAATCAGACATTGACGAGATGGTCGTAGTAGGGGCGAGTGACTATTATTCGATCATGCCCGATGAGCCGAGCGAAAGTGCGTTTGGTCTAAATAAAAGTCTAGTTGAAACGCCGCGTTCACTTACTGAGGTTAGAGAGGATTTGGTCACCAAATTCGCACTACGTAGTGTCGATGACCTGGTGCGACTTACACCTGGTTCCTTCACGAGTTCATTTTTTGGCATCAAGGGTGCCATGGACATTCGCGGTGAGCCCGCGGATAACTATTTTCGAGGCTTCCGCCGCGTGGCGAACCCAGGAGCGTTCAATACAATTGTTAGAGGTGCAGAAAAACTGGAAGTTTTGAGAGGGCCAGTATCACCTCTTTACGGTAGTGGTAGCGTAGGTGGTCAGCTCAACTACACGCCTAAATCGGCGAAGGTTGATGGGGACAAATATGTTGATTCAATCACGAGTGGGATAGACGTAACGGTCGGAAGTTATAGCAAGAAAATCATCTCAGGTAATATTGGTATCCCTTTTATGATTGGTGACAAGGACGCGGGGGTTCATCTATTCGCAGAGGTGGAGGATTCAGAATCTTTTTTCCACTTTTATGAGCCTAGTAGCAGCCTAGTTCAAGCGTCATTTGATATTGATCTAAGTGAAGCCACCCAACTGGAATTTGGCTTCCAATATCAGGTCAGTGACAGCATTCAGGTGCCTGGCTGGACACGTATTACCCAAGACCTGATCGACAACGGCACGTACATTACAGGATTGCCCCAGGTACTGAACTCAGCTAATGCGATCGGCAATGATACGCTGCTCCCTCAGGAATCCGCGTTGGTTGCGTCCTTTGCGCCGGGCTTTCTTAACAATGCCTTTAGCAGAACCGGCAGCTTTTGCGGCGCCGCGGATCCCGGAACTGGTAATGCAGTATTTGATGGCTTCGAATTATCCTGTCCAGGGGCGTTTGGCAATTTCCTAGGAGACCGAACACTCAATAACCCCTTCGAGCTGACTAATGTAGGTGAAGCTCAAATCGATCACAGGACTACGTTTATCGATACGGTGGACTATGCGGATACAACGGCAATTACAGCGTATTTCGATGTAACGCATGAATTAGATAACGGCATGGTTTGGAAAAACGAAATCTTCTACGACTACCTAGAGCATACGAAATACCAGAGCTGGGGGTTCACGGCGTTCTATCCAGGTGTCGACATACTTGAACTTCGTTCCAGCCTGAGGTTCGAGATCAGCGGCGATGCTATGACCAGTTCGAATATCATCGGTATAAATTATCGTACCGAGGATCTTGAAATGAACCACGCGTGGTTTGATGAGACCTTTGATTTTCGCGATATGACTGTAGGTCCAACTGCAAACGACCGCATTTCTCCAGCAGTGTTTGATCCTTATGCAGCCGGCGCGGAGCTAATTACTGATCCTAATACCGGTGCAGTCACGGCTGTTGATGGAACTCTACTTCGCAATTTCAACGAAGTTCACTACTCCACAAGCGATAATATCGGCATCTTCTACCTTTCTGATATTTCCGTTGGGCGTCTTGGCATATTGGCAGGCGTGCGCTTGGACTCATTTGATGTCGAGTCAGAGGATGGATGGATCACATATCTAGGACAAGCGCAGGGTAACGGTGTCATCCAAGGGAGTGATACAGAGTTTAGCTACAACATGAGTCTTTCCTATAAAGGGGACGGTGTGGTGCCATATGGGACCTATTCTGTTTCGAACTCGCCTAGCACAAACCAAGTGGGTGGTGTCGTCCCTGCGACAATAGCGGATGGAGAGTATATTCAAGAGTCAACGCTGGGCGAGATTGGTGTGAAATTTGACCTCTTCGATGGTCAATTCTATAGCGCATTGGCAGCCTTCGATCAGGAAAAAACCTACAGAGATAGTCAAACAAATGCCTTAGTTGCAGTCTTTGGACAAGGTATCGAATTCGAAGCCAGGGCTTTGATCAATGACAATCTTTCGCTTTTGGCGACTGCTACACATAGCGATACGTCAGAGGTGAGTAACGGAGCTCTTGCGGTAATAAATGGCGCTGATTTTGCAGCTCAAAATGGGCTTGAGCCTTGGGAAGTATATGGCGGACGTATTGCGGGTAATCGAGCAAACTTCGTGGGAGAGAACGTAGAGTTAGATCGGGGAGGCCTACCCGATAATATCTTTAGCGCATACGCGACATGGTTCACTCCAACGTCGAATGGTGACTTTACTGCCAACTTCGGTTTCACATGGGTCGACGAAACATATACCGATATTTTCGAGACAATCCTTTTACCAAGTTATACGATTTGGAACGGATCAGTAAGTTACTCCTTTGGTGATTTTACTGCTTTGGCACAGGTCAATAATATTCTGGATGAGGAATACTACACATCAGCTGATCTATTTGATTCAGTCGTTGTTAAACCCTCCGAGGGAAGAACTATCTCACTGACACTGTCTTATCGAAACTAACTCTTATCTGAGAAAAAGCCGTATTGGCTCAATTTAAAAAAAGGGCGGTCGATAACTTATCGACCGTGCCTTAAAAAGTGTGGTCACAGATACCTCCAAACGTATGTTCTTCCAAAAGATGATATTGGTAAAGGTGACAGTTTTTGGTGGTGAATGATTAGTTGGGCGACCAGAGATAGAGCGCTAAACAACAATTAATCCGGCTAAGACTCGTCGTCAGTGGCAGATCTATAAGTCAGGCGGCGCTGCTATAGCTGGTAATGTACTTCTTGGCGGCGTCAAGACGCGAGCACAGGCGCAATGCATAGCCATAAGCCCAACCCTTTAAGAGTCACGTTAAATCCAGAGGTCGAATAAGCAGACGATAATTTGGGCAGGGCTTAGCGTTACCAAGGCACACAATCATCGTCAAATTGAGCAGCAGGCCCATCATCAAAAGGTCTGGAGTATAGGCCGTCCGCGTTAGCAAAGAAGGGTGCAAGCTTGACCGTCTGAGGCTGAGCTTCGCTACCACTTTCATTCTCTGTTTTGTTCTACATCAAACCATACTCACTGAGGGGGGTATAGTCAGTTAGTTTTGACCCCACCTATTGGGAGATACTTGACTCAGTATTTATGCGGGTTTCAGGGGTGCAATTCGACAAGGTTTTAGACCCTACCCTTTTTCAGTAAATCGTTACTTGTACATTGCTGGTTGGAAAAATAAAGAGACCGGTATCTCAGATACCT
>CAJWGQ010000239.1 GCA_913041025.1 uncultured Gammaproteobacteria bacterium
CGCGAGCTGGGTTCAGAACGTCGTGAGACAGTTCGGTCCCTATCTGTTGTGGGCGCAGGAGATTTGAGAGGAGCTGCTCTTAGTACGAGAGGACCGGAGTGGACGAACCTCTAGTGTTCCGGTTGTCGCGCCAGCGGCACCGCCGGGTAGCTACGTTCGGAAGAGATAACCGCTGAAAGCATCTAAGCGGGAAACTCGCCTCAAGAGAGATCTCCCGGGCATTTATGCCCCTTAAGGTCACAGAAAGACGATCTGTTTGATAGGCTGGAAATGGAAGCATGGCAACATGCGCAGTTGACCAGTACTAAGCGACCGTGCGATTTGACTTCCCCCTTCCTTCTTCGTGTCCTCAACCCTCTTCTCTCGTCCAGCGCTTGAGTTTGGTGTCTATAGCCAGGGGGTGACACCTGTTACCATCCCGAACACAGTAGTTAAGACCCTGAACGCCTATGGTACTGCCGAGGTTACTCGGTGGGAGAGTCGGTCGATGCCAAACTCAAACGCTGGATGGGGAAACAATATCTTCAGAAATTTTAGGCGCGTAGCTCAGTGGGAGAGCACTACCTCGACACGGTAGGGGTCGTCGGTTCAATCCCGACCGTGCCTACCAATCTACCTAAAGATACTGGAGGCGACCATAGGCATTCGTAGATCGAAAGCTCCGAACAAGCAAGATGACTCAATAAGAGTCAATGATCAAATCACCGCACCGCGGATCAGATTGATCGATGGAGAAGGCGGACAAGTTGGAGTGATTACAGTTTCCGATGCCCTCATTAGAGCTCAATCGGATGGACTTGATTTAGTCGAAGTTTCTCCTAAAGCGGATCCGCCTGTCTGCCGGTTAATGGACTACGGAAAGTTTAAATACCAGCAAAGTAAAAGACAACATGCTGCCAAAGTTCATCAAAAGGTGATACATCTCAAGGAGGTAAAACTCCGACCAAAGATTGAAGATCATGACCTACAGTTTAAGGTGCGAAACGCTCTTCGCTTCCTTGAAGAAGGCGATAAGGTGAAAGTCAATGTCGTCTTCATGGGTCGAGAAATGGCCCATAAGGATTTGGGCTTAGTTCTTATTGAGCGATTTCAAAACATGATAGGTGAGAACGGGATTGTCGAGCAACCTGTCCGTAACGAAGGACGCTCCATGTTCATGATTCTCGCTCCATCAAAAAAGAAGTAATATGGCTGGCTACAAAATGAAAACCCACAAGGGCGGGGCAAAGCGATTCAAGATGACGGGATCTGGAAAGTTTAAACGGAAAAAAGCCTACTTGCGTCATGGCATGCGGAAGCGAAGCAACGATGCAAAACGTAGCCTCCGACAAAAAGGGTATGTTGAGGGCAGCGATCATCAAGCAGTCGTTGCATTGCTCCCATACGCTTAAAGGATTTGACCAATGGCACGAATTAAAAGAGCAGTACACGCGCGCAAGAAAAAAAATTCATATTTTAAAGCCGCTAAAGGCTATCGAGGCGGCCGTAGTCGCCTATGGCGAACCGTCAAGGATGCAGTAGAACGGTCCAGAGAATATTCTTACCGCGACCGTAAGGTTCGCAAGCGTGATTACAGACAATTGTGGATCATGAGAATCAACGCAGCTGTTCGTGAACATGGCTTAAGTTACAATGTGTTCATGCACAGCCTGAAAAGTGTAGGCATTGAGCTTGACCGAAAATCACTTGCCGATCTCGCTTACGAGAACCCTGCAGAATTTACAAAACTTGTAGAACAAGTGCGGCAAAAAGCTGCCGCCTGATTTCTTGGGGAGTCACGTGGCTCCCATCACTCCTCGTTCGCTTCTCCTACCAATAATTTTTTTACCTCGATATGGTCAATTGGGGTCCAAGTACTGGTATTCCCGTTTTCAGGACTTCTTGCCAATCTTTCCGATACTTCTTCTAATAACAGTTCTGAGTAGCTCACGTCCATGACTTCTTCCATGAATTTGGAGTGAATGGCTAGCCGCTTCGGAAAAATTCCGAGCAGAATTCAAATTTAGTAGATAATTGAACAACCAAGGGGTGTTCTGAGAGACTTTAACAACTTTGTTGACTAATGATGGACGGCAATGCAAAAGCAGAGTAAGTCTAGTGAGCCAATAGTATCTTCTCATCAAAGCAGGTAGTTGGTTGGAGTAATCCATCACCAACTCATCTAGACTTGGCTTTTCTTTCTGCTTTTTCAGTAATTGATCTATCAGCAAAGCTTGTTCCATGGCATTGCTGATTCCTTCTCCGGTAATTGCATCCAAGTATCCTGCCGCATCCCCTATCAATACCACTCTCCCAGTTCCAGTTCTTTTCACTTTTTGATGAAGCGGACCTATTCCAATCAGTTGATCCTTAGCTTCGCTCAAAAGTAGTTTTGGTCCTAAATCCTTGAATACTTGTAATGTTTCTTTTAAAGAAATCGGCTTTTGCCAACTTGATATCAATTCTCGGTGACTTAAAACAGCAATACCAACAGTATTCGGGGATACAGGTGTGACATAGGCCTCCATATCCTTTGACCAGTGGACCTCTACCAAATTGGTCCATGGTGTAATTTGATAATGCTGCCTCAAGCCCCATCGCTTTAGTTTGGAGGGGAGACCATTTAATCCAGCCCAACTTCTAATGGGAGAGTGCAATCCGTCTGCAGCGATCAGAAGATTTGGCCTCAGGGTTTGGTGATTGAAATGGACGATAGGTTGCTCTGGTGAGCCTTTCAATGTAGCAACCGTATTTTCAAGGATTTTGATTTTTGGCTCTTGTTCAGCGGCCTGACTGAGTAGTTTTGAAAGTTCAGAGCGTTCAATTCCCCACCCATCGCCTTTGCCAAAATAGCCTGATGTGCACTCACCGTTTGGAGCAATATATCGAATTCCTGAAAACTTCTGGTATTCCATTTTGTTGATCAATTCCTGAGGAACCAAGTGCTTCAGGGCATCAACTCCACCTGGCATCAACCCTTCTCCACAGGCTTTGATCACTGGGAAGGTACGCTTTTCAAGAACAGTTGTGTCAAGGCCCATTCTCGCACATATCAATGCGGCTGACAGACCTGCTGGGCCCCCGCCAATGACAACTATCTCTGCCATCAGAGTTCCTTGCTCATTTGCCAGTATGCTCTGAGGTTATGGGAACTAATAAAACAATTATCGTTTCTCTACATTGCTCCCTTAAATTGCTGGTAATGTAAACTCTCTGTGGATGCATCTCCGTTAGTTTCTCAGTCATACAGTAAAGATTAAGATTCCATCAGTACGGGATTTATAAAATGCATAATAATACTTTCTGTTTGGCAAGCCTGATCTTTTTGGGGTTTCAGAGAAATCTGTCGATTTTATTGGATATGAAAGTTATTAATTTTAGCCAAAAAACAATATACCATATCGCGAAGTCAAATTTAAATGAAACCCTTGTATCAGTTTTTAAATGATTTATCCCTGGCTTTAATAGATTTGCTGCTCTGAGGGTCTATAGATAAAGCTATTTTATATTTATGATATCAATTTTTTCAATAGATCCCGTCTACAGGTTGTGATAGCTACGTCTACCAAAATTTCAAAATAGTTAATTGAGAATACAGATGCACCCGAAACTTAAATTTCCCCCCGTTATTTTCTTGGTAGCTTTTTCACTTAGAATTAGCTCTGCCTCTCAGATCAAGCTTGGAGAAGTTGTACCAGAAGTGAACTTAACCGAATTTGGAAAACTCAATTTGGAGGGATTCCTAACGTCACTGTGTCGATTGCGATGGCTTCAGGGGCAACGCAAATGGAAAATGACATGGCTAATGTAAATGTTTGGGTTAAGTCGGCGTCTGCTTTGGGTTGTGTCATAGCGTTTTCAGATAACTTTACAGGCCACATCAACATTCAGGCAATTAGGTTTACGTAATGGCTAGGTTTAACACAGTTATGATAGAGACAGGAACAACTACAGTTGCTGATGCTGGTAC
>CAJWGQ010000240.1 GCA_913041025.1 uncultured Gammaproteobacteria bacterium
AAATACCGAATTGACCGTGAAGCTCACAAGGCAAACCTTGAAAGCCTGAGCGCGCGATCGCAAAAAGCTAGAGAGGCGGATCGAGTTTCAATCGGTGGTCATGGCGCGATGGACTTTAGCGGTGGAGATGGAGGAGATGGTGGTGGAATTTAATTTGATCTAATACAGAGGCCGTAAGGAACAATGTCTTGCTTAGAAGACTCGCTTCCGGTAATCCTTGGTTAACCAGGACTCCGGCTTCATTGACAGCATAAAGGAATCTTCTTCATAGCCAAATTTATCCATCCATTCATTCCCTCTCTGCTCACCAAGATATCGAACGGCAACCGCTAAATGTCTCGCCTTATCCGCCTCACTTAATTGGAAAGGCCCCTCCACTGAAACATAAACGTAAGGAGGGTCCTCGTTTTGCACGCACAAAGAAATCCTCTCGACTTGCTTTAAGTAACCAGACTTAACCGAGTGTTTATCGATAAACATAACCACATCGCCCCCCGAAGAATAGTCATACCAAATAGGAGCTGATAGCGGCCCCCTGCCTTGTCGTGGAACACTTAAAACTCCAATGTGCACCTCTGACAAGTAAGACTCTCTTTCGTCAATTGACATCTTCATAGGATCGATTAGCTCCAGTTAACTTAAATTTAATACTGCTTCTTTAATGTCCCGAGGTTAAACTTCTACGCCACACGAAGCTTACTAGGGTGAAGAAAAAATGACCTACGCTGAGAACCGCATCATTATAGATGCTGACAGCCACGTTATCGAACTAGATGACTTCTTACATAAAGCAGCGCTAGAAAGCGATCTACCACTACTTCCATCAATGAGCTCACAGAAGGAGCTTCCTGTTATACAAGCGGGGCTTGATCGAGGCAGAGAGCTTTTTCTTAAACGCCAACAAGATCCTGAAATAATGGCTAAATTCGAAAGCAGCCTACTGGACAATACTAAGAGTGGTTGGAACAGACTCGGGGCCTTTGATCCTGCTGAAAGGTCGCACACACTTGATTTGTTTGGCTTTAAAATACAGTGGGTCCTCCCCACTTTCTCTTTTCACCAAATTGCTCACGTTACCGATCCAGCTGTTCTGGAGGTAGGTGCTAGAACCTTAAACAAAGCAATGGGTGCTTTCTGCGCCAAAGACCCCAGGCTATGCGCCATTGGTTATATCCCTCTTACCCTGGGGCCAGAGATTGGATTAGATTTAATGCGAACCGGATTCAGAGACGGCTGCTATACCTTCATGGTGGATACCAACGAGCCCTCGGACGAAAAGAGATCCTTTACTCATCCAGATTTTGACCCGATATGGGCCGAATTTGCCAATCATAAAGTGCCTTTTGTTGTGCATGTGGCGGTAAACGGTCACTACAAAAGGATGCCAGACAGTTTCAAAAGAAATGGCAGAAGTGCCCTAGAACTCGGCGGAGATGCTCCTGCCGGAGAACTAGGGCTGGTCACCATAAAAAACAGCGCTGAGATATTTTTATCAGCGATGATTTTCGACGAAGTCTTCGAACGTCACCCTGAACTCAAAGGAATTTCAATGGAGCATGGGGCGTTTTGGGTGCCTTCCTGGCTCCACGCTCTAGATTTTACCGCAAGAAATTTCCGACATAAACGATCGTTCAGTCGAACGCCTTCTGAAGTGGCAAAAACCCACCTCAAATTTTCACCTTTCGCTGGCGAACCGGTGGGCTGGATCATTGACAACGTCGGCCCAGAGCTTTTGGTATTCGCCTCAGATTACCCTCATCCTGAAGGGACTGCCGATCCAATTAGAAAGTTCGAAGCGTCAATGGGTAATTGCGATGACAGCACCATGAGCGCTTTTTATCATGAAAACATGGAAGCACTCATGGGAATAAAACTCTAGGATGCCCCTTTAACTCCACTGGTCGAACCGAGTTATTTCCTCGAGTGGTTTACGAGTAACTGGGCCAAATTTACCCAGAGGATAACCAACTGGAATAAGACAATAGGCAGCCATTGTATTGGGCAAACTCAGAGCCCCAGCCACCGCTTCAGTATCCATCAATGCTAAAGTAGTGGGGGCGGCTCCAAGACCCATAGCCCTGGCCGCTAACAATAAATTCTGAATTCCCGGCCAAATCGAACCATTGCCACCAGCTCTCATAGCCGGGGTGACCTCAGCCCCAAAATCCATGCACGCGATAATCAGAGCAGGAATCTCATGCATATGCTCCATCTGCCAAACTACCGCATCAACCATACGGGTTCGCTTGTCTTTGTTTTGGTGAGGTAAACTTCCAGGATTCTGGATTTGATTCCCTACATACCCTTCGACACCCTTTCGGTTTAAGTCGGCTAATTTTTGTTTAACCCCCGAATCACGGGCTATGATCCACCGCGCACCTTGTATATTGGAGCCAGAGGGCGCTTGATTAGCTGCCTCAACCAACTTCATCAATTTTTCTTCTTCGACTTCCCTAGTGTCTAATCGGCGCATCGCTCGGCAGTTGTACATTACCTCAAAAATACCCATTTCATCCGACATAAAAACCTCTCCTATCAGTGATCTCAATCAGTTATTTGTCTCTGGATAATACCAATTAATAGCTCATCTAGATAAAGGGGTTCATAATCGCTTTATCCGCCTCCCTTGGCGCGGCGCAACCAGGATTAATCAGTGCAAAGCAACTCCAAGTCAATCACCAAAAAGGCTCCAGACCCAGTGTCTAACAATTTAATAGAAACAGGAGCTCTTTTTCGTCTGGCCTTGCCGCTCATGGGCACGCAAATCGCACAAATGGGTATGGGTCTACTAGATACCATTATGGCAGGACGATACAGCTCCACTGACCTGGCGGGAGTCGCGCTCGGCAGCAGTATCCTTTGGCCTTTGATGTTGTTAGTCATGGGAGTCCTTCAAGCTATTACGCCAACCGTATCCCAACTAAATGGCGCAAAAAAACACGAAGAAATCGGAGAGGTCATCCGGCAAGGTCTGTGGATCGCCATCGCAGGCGGACTGTTCATCGCTTTTATCCTTAATCAAATCGGCTTTGTTTATGAATTGCTCGATGTGGATCCGAAAGCGAGGCCTATAGCCACTGCTTATTTACAAATGACCTCTTTTGGAATTCCTGCTGTTACCTGTCATTTCTGCCTAAGATTTCTTGCAGAAGGGATGAATTTTACAAAGCCAGCCCTCTATATCGCTCTGTGCGGCCTAATCCTCAAGGCCCCTCTTAACTACGTGCTGATCTACGGCAAACTCGGTTTGCCCGAGTTAGGTGGAGTGGGTTGCGGCATCGCGCAGGCCGTTATCATGTGGTTCCAATTGGGTGCAATTCTCTTAATTGTCTCACAGCCAAAATTCAACAAAACTCGATGGCGCGAAAAATTCTCAAACCCTGAGTGGAGCAAAATCAAACCCTTACTTGCGTTAGGCATCCCCATCGGCGTTACGATTTTCGCAGAAATGGGTCTGTTTTCTTTAACTACGCTACTTCTCGGTCGTTATGGCGCAGAGGTCGTCGCTTCCCACAACATTTCTATGAGTATTAATGGGCTCTTTTTTATGCCAGCTTTGGCTCTGGGTATGGCTTCAACAATCCGAATCGGCTACCGAGTTGGAGCCGGGGAACCATTGGAGGCGAGGTCCACCGCTGCTATCGCGCTGGTATCTACTATTGGCGTAGCCATACTAGGATCATTGACTATATTTTTCCTTAGAGAGGATATTGTTAACGTCTACACAACAGAAACTAACGTGTCTCAATTATCTGCCACACTTTTATTATTCGTCGTCTTTTTCCTGGTATTCGATGCCTGCCAATC
>CAJWGQ010000241.1 GCA_913041025.1 uncultured Gammaproteobacteria bacterium
GTTACGCCTCGCTGGATATCTTGTCGAGCAATCTGATTAAGCAGCGATTGCTGAGCAGGTGTAACAACGGAGGTTATTACGCTCATTAGCAAGCCAAAACATGCTACTGACCACAAATTGAGTAAGCCAAACTCGATAATTGCTATCAAGCAGATGGGCAATATCCATGCTAAAAGGTAGCCATTCAACAGGATGCTTCTGGGATCAGTTTGATCTGCCTTGGCACCGCCCCATAACATTAAGAGAATTCCTGGCAGAGCGATCGACGCTTGGATAATTCCAACTCTGTCGGCAGGCAGAAGAAGTATTCCAACCAGAAGCCAGCTTAAGATTAATTGCTGCATCGCAAGGCCGATACCAGAAAAAGCGATGGAAAAGAGGTAAAAACTAAGCTGTTTTCTCAATCTTTTGCTTCCCCAAAACTTGGACCGTTTTTTTATGACTAATGCGATAAAAAACGAGTATAAAGGGACGAAAAGGGTTGTACAAATGAGAGCCTTAAAAAAATTGATTTAAAACAATAATTTACGATCCAGTAGCAACTGTTCGTTTAATTGACTTACTTGTCTTGAACAAGTATCTTGGACGGACTTTTTATCAGCGGTTGTGATATGGCAAATTATGTAGCTCCCTCGAAAGAAATCGATTTTGTTCTCAACAAGGTTTTAGATTATAAAAAATTAAACGCGCTCTCAGCTTTTTCTGAAGCAACTCCTGAGTTAACTGAAGCAATCCTAGACAACGCAGCTAAGTTTGCCGGTGAGGTGATTGCGCCCATAAATAGGGTCGGCGATGCTGAAGGAGTAAAGGTGCAGGGATCAGAAGTGAAAACGGCCTCGGGTTTTGTCGACGCATATCGGCAATTTGTCGATAGTGAATGGCTCGCTTTAGCTCAAAATCCTTCTTATGGAGGACAAGGACTTCCTTTTCTTGTTCATTTGGCTGCGTCAGAAATGTGGAACAGTGCCTGCACCTCTTTCGCGTTGTGTCCCATGCTGACTGCTGGAGCAATCGACGCTCTGAGCGATCACGCGGACGAAGATTTAAAGCAGAGATATCTGCCAAACCTAGTGACGGGCAAGTGGAGTGCGACAATGAATCTGACTGAGCCCCATGCGGGCTCTGATTTGTCGAAGTTAAGGACGATAGCTGAACCTGTCGGCGATCACTACCTCATTAAAGGACAAAAAATTTACATCACTTGGGGCGAGCATGATATGGCTGAGAACATAATTCATATTGTTCTCGCGCCCATGGTTGATGCGGCCCCTGGGAACAAAGGGCTGTCTTTGTTTCTCGTGCCGAAGTTTCTGCCGGGCGCTGATGGGGTTTTGGGCGAAAGGAACGACCTTAAAGTAGTATCTACGGAGCATAAGTTGGGAATAAACGCGAGCCCGACTTGTGTTATGAGTTTTGGAGAGGACACCGGGGCGATTGGCTACCTAATAGGAAAACCAGGCGACGGCCTGGCTTGTATGTTTACGCTTATGAACCATGCGCGATTAGAGGTTGGCCTCCAGGGAGTAGCGCTGAGCGAAAGGTCTTATCAAGATGCCTTGGCTTATGCAAAGGACAGAGTGCAAGGCCGCAACTCACAGACGGGTGAGCCGGCGAAGATAATTGAACACGCGGACGTGCAACGAATGTTAATGCAAATGCGATCGATGACTGATGCGATGCGAGGACTAACTTACGATGGAGCTTACGCCCACGATTTTAGGGTTAATGGGAGTTCTCAAGAAGAACGGGAATTTTATCAGGATAGATTCGCTTTGCTCACTCCGTTAGTAAAAGCTTGGTGTACCGAGCTCGTAAACGAGGTTACTTCTCTAGGGATACAAGTTCATGGAGGAATGGGCTTTATCGAAGAAACTGGCGCAGCTCAGCATTACAGAGATGCCAGAATTGCCGCGATATATGAGGGCACCAATGGAATTCAAGCGAATGATTTGCTTGGCCGAAAGGTATTGAAGGATCAGGGTGCTGCGATGAGGAGTTATATAGCTGAGGTCCTTCAAACTTCGGAGACACTAAAGAGCAACTCTGAATTCAAGAAGATAGCAGAAATGTTGGAAGAAGCGGCAACAAACCTAGAAACAACTACGAATTTTGTTATTGAAAACTCTAAATTGGGACAAAATTTCGTTGGAGGTGTAGCTTTTAATTTTTTGATGATGATGGGGTATGTCTCCGGTTCTTGGTACATGGCTCGAAGTGCCGAACGGGCTTTGGTCGTCGCGGATGACGGCGACAACGAGTTTATTAAAGGAAAGCTTGCTTCGGTCAGATTCTATTTTGCGCAGCTCCTGCCGAGGCACAAGGGGTACATGGATGCTGTCATTAATGGCGCCGACATAGGACTTTCAATGAACGAATCAAACTTTTAATAATGGGACTTGCTAATCGTCGACTTACCCAAGCGGAAAGAACAGAAATTTCCGATATGAAAATGTTGGACGCCACCGTCGATTTAATAGTATCGAGAGGTCCATCGGCTACTAGTCTCAAAGAAGTTGGATTAAAAGCGGGTTATTCCCGTGGGCTAGCGAGTCAAAGGTTCGGATCAAAAGACAACTTAATGGCCTTCGTTCTCAGAAACATAGGGGATGTGTGGCTTCAGCAGTTAAAGTCAGCGACCGTCGGAAAAACTGGTATCGAAGCAATTCATCGGGCTTTAGATGAGCACTATCGGTTCTGTTTAGAGGCTCCGAAGAGGGTAAGAGCCTTCTATACGCTTTGGTTCGAATCGGTGAATGCTGGAACGGAGCTTGAGGCGATCATCGAGAAGATTCACAAAAGAAGACATCAAGACGTAGCTCGCTGGATCATGGCCGAATTCAAAGAAACAGAAATAGATTCAGACCGGACAGATATCATCAGCTCACATTTTTGTGCGTCTATAATCGGTATCGTTTACTACTGGTTGACGAAGCCCGAAGATCAGGAACACACAAAAAAACTTCACGATAATTTAAAAAATACCATGACACTGCTCCTGCAGGAGCGCTAGGGAGAGACAATATGTCTGAAATGAAAATCAGTTCCGTAGACTCAAGCAGCGAACCTGGTGGCAAGCTAGAAAAATCGAGCCCACCACTGCGCTTTGTTACCGCGGCCAGCCTTTTCGATGGCCATGATGCCTCCATCAACATAATGCGGCGAATATTGCAGTCACTCGGTGTTGAAGTGATTCACCTGGCGCACAATCGTTCTGTAGCTGAGGTGGTTCAGGCAGCGCTCCAAGAAGATGTTGACGGAATAGCAATTAGCTCATATCAGGGCGGACATGTTGAATATTTTAAGTACGTCATTGACATGTTAAAGCAAAATAAAGCCGGTCATATAAAAGTTTTTGGTGGCGGGGGAGGAGTGATTGTTCCTGAAGAGATAGACGAGCTTCACGAATATGGGGTAGAGAGGATCTATTCTCCGCAAGACGGAATGGCTTTAGGTTTAGTTGGCATGATTCAGGATATGGTCGATCGGTGCGATTCCTCGAGATCAAGAAAAGTTAACGAAATCGGAAAGAACTCCTCGGACTACTTGTCACTTTCCTCATTAATTTCGAATATTGAACGAGGCGATCTTAGTGACGCTGAGCTTGCCACCTTGAAACTAGGATCCGGTTCGTCAGCTCCTGTGCTAGGGATTACAGGTACGGGGGGAGCAGGTAAGTCCTCATTGACAGATGAAATAATTAGAAGGTTTCGGATAGACAGTGATAATTCTGCCAAGATAGCTGTGTTAGCAATAGACCC
>CAJWGQ010000242.1 GCA_913041025.1 uncultured Gammaproteobacteria bacterium
ATTATTCCTTTTAAAAGCCATATGGCAAAAGGTAGGTTAAAAACACAATATAATAGAATCAATCCAATTTTTGTATCGAACAAAGTAAAATCACCAAATTTAAAGACAGTCGAGAATAATAAAAATAAAGGTAATAAAAATGCAGCAGGAGGGGCCATTCGATTAGTCATAGTCCAAAAAAATATACTTTCAGATCCAGCTAACTTAAATCTAGAGAGTGCATATGTAGCCATTAAAGCAAGAACCGTTACTAAAGCAGCATTTGAAGTAGCAACTATTATAGAGTTAAAAAGATAATCAGAGTAAACCCCATCGAGGAAAGGTTTTGTAAAATTTTTCCAATGAACCTTTTCTAAAAAAGTTGGGCTTAAATCTGGTTTACCAAATAATTCTACCGGTGTCCTAGTAGAAACCAAAATCATCCAATAAATAGGAAAAAGAGTGATAATAGTTAAAATACTCCATAAAAACGTAGTACCGAATTTAGCAAATAATTTTCTAGTCTTCACTTTTCCCCCTTGAAACCATAACACTGTATAAAATCCAGCAAATAACAATCGTAATATATAAATATAAAATCGACATCGCTGAACCTAGTCCATAGTATCTTTTCTCAAATACCTCTTTCCAAATGTGTATGCCAGTAAATCTTGTTGCGTAACCAGGTCCTCCTCCTGTGAGCATCCAAACCTCATCAACTATTTTTAGAGAGTCCATTAATCTAATGAATATAACAACAATTAAAACTGGAACCATCATCGGTATAGTAATGTATAAAAATATTTGAAAATTATTAGCACCATCTATTTTAGCTGATTCATATGGGTCTTGGGGCAATGCGCTTAAGCCCGCTAGTAAAGTCAATGTTACAAAGGGCGTCCAATGCCAGATATCCATGGCGAGGAGAGTGAACCATGCTTGGCTTGCGCTTGCTGTATAGTTGAAGTTCCACCCAAGATAATTCAATGAAACCCCCATCAGTCCAATATCAGACCTCGCAAAGAGTTGCCAAATTGTTCCCACTACGTTGGAGGGAATAAGCAGAGGAACTGCCAGAAAGAGGAGGATTGCTGTCGCTTTTTTGCCTTGCCTTGGCATGCCTTTCGCGACCATGATCCCCAGAGGTATTTCAATCGCCAGTATACTTGCAGTAAACAGTAACTGTCTTGCAAACGCCTCTATAAATCGTGGATCGTTGAGCGTTTGAGAATACCACTGAAAACCAACAAAGAACCTGTTGTCAAAATTCAGTATGTCCTGGAACGAGTAGTTCACAACAGTCATTAGCGGGATGACTCCACTGAAGGCGACGATCAATAGCACCGGTAGGACGCCTAGCCAAGCGCGATTATCTTTGACTCGGTTATCCATCTTCGTTGATTAAAGTATTGTTGGAATCAAAGAAGAGTTGGTTGTTCAGTCTTACGCCAACGGTCTTTCCGACAGATTTCTGGTAGGAACCCTTAACTCGCATTTGTCCCCAATCTGAGCGAATAGATGCCGTTCCATGTGGCTCGTGATCACGAGTCCGATCGGCTTCAAAACTGACTACTTTTCCTGATAGACCACCTTCACCGATCTCTACGAACTCAGCCCATTCTGCCCTGAAACCGATTTTGTTAGCCTTTTTTGGAGAGTCACTCTGTGTGTTGAACGCTTCAGCCGGAAGGAAATTCATACCCGGGTTCCCAATGAAATCGCCCACAAAAGTGGTTAATGGCCTCTCATAAATTGTCTTTGGTTCGTCTAATTGGACTAGAGCTCCTGCATCGATAATCCCGACTTTGTCGGCAAAGGACAGCGCCTCAGTCTGATCATGTGTCACATAAACCATCGTAACGCCGTCTTCTCTTTGTAGCATTTTGATCTTTTTTCTGAGTTGCCATTTTAGTTTTGGTGAGAGTGCCGTAAGGGGCTCATCTAAAAAAACGGCTTTTAGGTTGGGTCTGATAAAAGCTCGAGCGATTGAAACTATTTGTCTTTGATATAGCGATAAGTCCTTACTCTGAGATTTTAGAATTGGATTTAACTCAAGAAGAGAGCAAACTTTTTCGAACCTTTGTCGTGCCTCGATCTCCGGAAGCTTTTTTACCCTTAGTGGAAACATGATGTTGTCTTCGACATTCATGGATTCATAGAGAACGGGGAATTGGAAGACTTGAGCAATATCTCTTTTTTTTGCTGCTAGTTGAGTCACTTCTCCCCTATCGAAGAACAAATGACCTCTTTGCGGGCTTAAAAGCCCCGCCATTATTTTTAACAAAGTTGTTTTTCCAGAGCCGGATTTTCCAAGCAAGGAGAGAATTTTTCCGTTTTCTATTGTGAGTCCAAAATCCTTGATTGTTTCCGTCTCAGAGCCCTCGTATGAAAAAGAGATATCTTGAAAAGAGATTTCTGCCATTTTATAGCAAACCGAATTTTAGGATCTCAGTCTTTGGGGCGCCCACTTCGATGTTCTCGCCGATTCTGAGAGTTATTTTCTCCTCGGTTTTCATAATCCATTCGTTCCCGTCAACTCTGCCCTGTACAAATGTTTCGCTGCCCGCATTTTCAAGGTGCTCTATCCTTAGCTCAAAGATAAGCGAATCGGACTTGCTCAAACTTTCTGCGGGCCGCAAGTGCTCTGGTCTAACGGCTAACATTTGGCTGGGCTCAATCAGTGTTTGTTTAGATCGAAAGACATTAACTCGAGGGTCACTCATCAGGTCCGCAGCCAATATAGAAACAGGCCGTGAATAGACCTCTAAAGGGCTTCCGCTTTGAATGAATGAGTAGTCATCGATCAAAAGGACATCATCGGCGATAGCAAAGGCCTCTTTTGGATCCATCGTGCTGTAGACGATCGTTGTGTCTAAGTTCGCGGCCAAACTCTTGAACTCTATTCTCAGGCTTTCTCTGAGCTTGTAGTCGAGGTTTACGAATGGTTCGTCGAGAACCATTATTTTTGCATTTTTTGCGAGAGCTCTTCCCAGTGCTACGCGCTGTTGTTGACCTCCAGACAATTCAGATGGATGCCTTTTGAGATAATTCGTTAAGCCCAGCAACTCTCCAAGTTCGTATGTTCGGGCCGAGATTTGTGTCTTTGTGAAATTCCCTTGAGCTCTAAGGGGAGAATTAATGTTTTCCTCAACGGTCCAAAGGGGGTAGTTTACGAAGTCTTGGACGACGAAAGAAACGGGCCTACTTTTTGATTTTTTCGAGTAGCTCTGGCCATCGATCAATATTTTTCCAGAGACCGTCGAGGAAAGACCGGTTAGAAATCTGCACAAGTTCGTTTTTCCGGAATCATTGCTACCAAGGATTACGTTAATGCCGCCCTCGAAGAATCTATGGTTAGAGTTTTCTCGACTCGGTCTCAACGCTGCGTTAATGATTTCTAGCAAGTTAACCCCTTGTTGACCCTGTTTGTCTTCCTCCTGCTGATCTATCTTAGCATTTCTGGTTCTGTCTAATCGTCTCAGTTCCTCTGATCGGCTTTTCGATATGTCTGCGGGTTCTTGAGGTAAGGTGATCTCAGAGAATATGTTAATGCACTCATATTCTATTTATTACTACATCACTGATTGTTAGAATTAGCTTCGCGAAGAGACATGATATTGACCATCGGTAAACTCGAAAAACCCAGTCGAGATTTCATAGTGGGGTAGGGATGATTG
>CAJWGQ010000243.1 GCA_913041025.1 uncultured Gammaproteobacteria bacterium
TCGATACCCTCTGGGATCGGCTCCACAGGCAGACTATACTCCAACCTAGGCGACTGCCCTTCCAAATCGATCACCGCGATGTGGCTCGTCGTCGACCAAGGCATCGCGTTCAGGCATGAGATCACCGCAAAGCGACCGCTAGGGTGAATAGCAATACTCTCCAAGCCATCCGAAACTTGCGGAATCCGACCGATCACCTTATTTTTTCTCATATCAACGATCATGACATCGTCTAAAACTCCGTCCGAAAGCCCCCCGCTGTTCAGGACCAGAGCTCGATCTCCTTGCGGATAAATCCGCGGAGAAAACGGCCCCTCAACCAAAAACTCTTGAGCGTCGGTATTTCCGTCTACCGTGATGATGTCGCCATCCACAGTGAAACGCGCCAGCCACTGAGTCTCAGATGGTGAACCGACAACGGCAAGAATTTGTTCACCGTCCGGGCTTAAATCAAAAGAGGCGATCGGATATTGGTAGTCACTCCGCGTTAACTCTGTCAGCTTTCCTTCTTCGCTAAGAGAGGCGACCAGCCAGCCATTCGATAATCCAACAATGACTCTGCGATCATCCGAATGGGTATGCGCTAACCAAGGTATTGCATCGAGATACTCTATATCTGTGACTTTCATCGAAGTGAGATCGATGACAGCGATCTGATTTCGCCCTTCGTGAACACCATTTTTTTCCACAAACTGGCGCTGTTCATCCAGCCTGATATTGTGGTTCGTCACAATTCCAAACCTGCCAACTACAGCTGCATGAGGAGAACCAAGAAGAGAGCTGTGAGCCCCACCGTATACAGTTTTTATTTCTGGAGGAGCATCAGAAGACAGCCTGACAACGGACACCGAGTCTTGAACTGGCTCCCCATCCCCCATAACCAAAGCCCCAGCCTCACCATCATTAACGCTAAACAAAATAGTCGGCGTTGAAGTCGTTAAATATCGGGGCGGCTCTTCATTGGTTTGAGCCATTTCAGCCTTTCCCAAAAGTATTGTCGAAACGCAGATGATTAATAGAACACGTAACATCAAAACCCTCCTCTTTGTATTTCAGTTTTAAGCAACCTGGCAGCTGAACTCAAGTCGTAGCTGACTGCTCGAACTTCTGTCGAGTTCGCCTTTCCGTTTCTCTCTGATTTTTGTCCTTGAGGATTTTTTCTTCAACTAATATTGACTTCAGCTCCACCTCTATTTTCTCGCCGACATTGGTTTCAATACGTATAAAAAAAATATTTTCATCAGAGAGCTGGTAGCTCAGACTTCGGTGAGCCCCGCTACTGACACCGCGAAAAAATACATATCTATCCCCAATTTCAGTTAATTCAAATTTGTGAATTGGCGAATGAGTGGCACTCATTCTGTCCGGTTCTAACGAATTGTTAAAGATTTGTAGGTTCAGTTCCAGACTTCCGTTGATTTCTCTGACGTGAATGATTTCGACAAACCTAGTAGCCGATTCTTCTGAAGAGCGCACCAGAGCAGTAACAGTTCCAGAACGAGGAGCAAGCCACGTTTGTTCCAGCAAACCGTCATCATGCGGTCCCTGCCTTTGGCCAGCTAGCCAGCTTAGTGCGTTTATGGACAATTTCGGCTTTTCCTCTCCGCCAATATCCGCAGAGGCTAATTCAGCAATGAAGGTCAATATGATTAAAGAGCTTTGGAGACTTCTCATCCATTTAATTTCCACTTTACATTTTTTCTATAACCGCAAGTAATCTGCCGCATTCAACCTTATGACAAACTTTATATACCGGCGCTTCACAGGGTCAAGACGCTTTAAGGTAGAGCTTGTGCCAAAACCACTCTATTTTTCGGGTTCGTCTTTCCGCCAGGGCCCTTTAGGAAAGGCACTACCACCAAGCTCGTAATAGCCTTCTGGAATCAAGAATCCTCTAGTCATCAACGATTTTGTGTCGCCAGCCTCTGTTAGATGTCCGGCGATCAACTGAATAGCATCTCCAAGCGCCGTACTGTTGAACAGCCAACTGCTCAAAGCCTCATGATTCGGCGCACCAGCTCCGGGTTGGGAGGCTACGGCTTCGTGGTAGAAAGTCCGCAAATCATCTGCTAAGTGACGAACTAGCAGAGGCATGGGAAACTTCCATTCTATGTCTTGTTCTGGCAACTCCGTTAGGTTCCCCCGATCTGCAATTGATCCGAATGCTCGCGCTACGGATTCTATTTGATCAGGCGCCGCACCAGTGACACCGAATAGCGTGCGTCCTCGTTGCGCTCGTGTTTCAGCAGACCACGGAGCCAGCAAGTTAATCTCCGAAATCAATCTCGCAGTTATCGATTCGTCACTTTTCACTGGAAAACTGACGGGGCACACCCAATCTCCAGTTTGTGCTTCGGCGGGTGCCTCAACAGCATAATCTTCGATAGTAGGCTCAGTAGCCGTTTCCAGCATACCGAGGGCCGCCCGGACTACGTTCTTCTGAAAATCACCGTCACCTGCTTTACCGAGAGGCCTGCCAAGCGCGAAGGGCACCCAAAGCGCTCGAGGCGGCGTGACGGATTCACTCTGTTCGCGAATCAGACTGATTGATGCCGTGGCGACCCCTGATCGTTCTATAAAATTTGCAAGAGCGCCAACGGCACCCGTACAAATTGGTCACACCGGAACCAACAAGGCGACGTCAACACCGTCTGCGGCCAACAATCTCCCAACCTCTTCCCCAGCCAAGGAAAGCGCCTCATGAATGGGTTGAGCGCCCATAAAAGAATAGTGCCAGTTGGAGACGCTGCCTATCTCTCCATCTTCAGCCATCTCACGAAGCCTCTCCAGCGGGAACCATATATTGGGATCTTGTTGATAGGCGCTACGATCAAAATTCGTACTGACATGTGAAACTACCAGCTCGCCAAAATCAACGTCCGCAGGAATCAAGCGATAGTCAACGGCACCCACTCTAAAAGGCTCGTCTGACCTTCGGTGCAACCCGGCCGTAGAAATAATTGCTACCTTCGATTCAGAAAGGGGCTTTGGAGTTATCCAAGGCCCAGCCTCTACCGGTCTCATCTCCGCCGCCAGCACCCTCATATTCTCCGCTTCTACCTCGTGAAGATCTGCAAGTCTAACCATAGCCCTCATTACTTTTTATATCTCTGAGCGCATTAGGCCACATCGTTTATTAACTGGTCAATTGAGGCTCCTAGAACCCGAAGCGGTGCAGAGAGCGAACAGATAAATGGCTCTATTCGAATAACAAAACGGTATCACTATGGGTCATGAAACCGAAGAGCCACAGCAAAAACACCAAACAAGAAACAATTGATCGCCTCGCTCACCACTGTAATCTTAGCCCAGTAACGAGAATAGTCTTTTCAGATGGGTCGCCAATATGCAACTCCAATACTTAAGCGCCACCGCAGACTCGCAAGAAATTCAAAATCAACTCGAGAGACATGGAGCGCTTGTTATAGAAAATGTCATCGATCAGACAACTATTGAAGCGCTTAATAAAGAATTAGAGCCTTTTATCCTAAAAACTCCGACAGGGCATGACGACTTTACAGGGTTCAAGACTCAAAGAATGGGAGCAATGGTAAGCCGATCCACAACCTGTCGATCTTTGATCACAAACGACGTAATTCTGGGAGCAGCGA
>CAJWGQ010000244.1 GCA_913041025.1 uncultured Gammaproteobacteria bacterium
TCATTTGTGTGAAATACCTACCGAAAAACGCCCAAAAACTGTTTGCACAAAGCAACGCCATCTTGTCAGAGTGGCCCCTCACGAAAGACTCTCTCGCAAGAGATGCTCGACTGCTTGACCTATCAGATCCCGAGTCAGAGGTTCAAGAGCGGCTTTTTAACAACCAGACGCTCAAGAAATTGGTCGCTATGAATCCGTCCTTGGACTGCGAGTGCCCAAATCACATTGCCAAATTAGTCATAGACATTTGCGCTTTTGAAGAATATTGCAAAAACTGCGAGGACTCTGACCCAGTTCAACGAAAAACTCACGCGGACCTAGGTCACTTAAGCGGGCTTGCTCGGATGAAACTAGAAGAAGCGCTGATCGAAGTCGCGCGAGTCGACAACATTGACTTGTCCGCACTGTAGACCCTAGACGAGAAAGACATGCAGACAAAGACATACTTAGCCTTTGCGCTGCTTTATGAGCGAATACTGATCCCTTCTTCCTCTTCCTTTTTTTTGTAAACGCCAGTGCGGGATCAAGATCCCCTACCCTCGGCCGCCGACGACGCGGCTGAAGTTATGGCCTACTTCAGGCAAGGACAAGAACAGAACAAGAATGACAAGACTGCAAAACCAGTAACAAAAACCCTGCTGTTTCTGTTCACTCTGTTGGCTTTGGCTCTTACGAATCATTTCATGAGATAAGCATTTCGCAAGCTCAATCAAGCCTCTCGTCTAACGTTGATCGAGCCTATCAAGCTTTTTTAGAAACAAGGACGCCTCCTCTCGATTGGGCGCTTCCAACGAGAATCGTTGATGAAAAAAGATTTGCAGGTTCACCCTGCCTTCACTCAGACTAATCGAATACCCGTCTAAATCGGATCCTACGCTTAAGCCTTGCCAAACGTATTGGCCTTGATCTTTCACACCTTCATTAACCACTTTCTGATAAACCCTGAGCGCCTTTGCTACGTTTACCTTGTTGTCCAACAAAACTGTGTCCAGATTTTAATCAATATAACGTTAATGGGATCGAATCAGCTCAAATCAATGCACGACAGAGATCATTGTTCCTGCAAGCGAAGTCGAAAACTCAGGACGAGACGTCATAATGATGGTCAGTTACCCAAATCACTATTGATAGCTACTCCGAACAAAGATGAAAAGTGTGTATATTCGCCTATGAAGAAAAGGGCAAATTGAATTGCTCAATAATTCAGGGCTGGACACTGGCCGACAAGCTCAACCATGAAAGAAAAAACGAAAAACATCAAAAAGTACACAGCCACCTCTCTTGGCTATCTGGGTCTTGTTCCTCCTCTTATCGCCTTGAGCGCAAGCCTAGTCCGCTCTATATCGCCTGAGGAGGCCTTTGAATTCAACTTGCTCTACGCGAATATGATTTTATCTTTCCTTGGCGGGACACACTGGTACGCCGGGATAACCTCGGAGATTAGAGCGCCCATCAGGAAAATCTTGGTAGGGATCATCTCAAGCTTAGCCGGGATAACCAGTTTACTCATTGGTGGTGTAATAGGAGCCTTGATTACTACGTCAGGCCTGCTCTTGCTTGGCGGAATCGAAAAATACATGCCGCTATCCGAACAAGATGGCATCGAATGGTATTTATCTCTGAGAACTAATTTAACGGCTGGGCTTATCAGCTTGTTGCTGATGAGTCTTTGGCTGTCCACCTAACAAAACCTGGCAGATTTCTTTATTGACCCCCAAAACCCTAATCGACTCATTTAGTTTCCAAATGAACTAGACCTTATAAACGCGCGACGCAGTGCCGTAAAAAAGCTCGTGCTGTTCGTCATTCGAAAATTCTGACGCGATCCTCTTCATCGCGTTCCAGTAAACCGAATAAGACATGGAGAGTTTGTCGACAGGAAAATTACTCTCAAACATGCACCTAGAGGGCCCAAAAGCATCGATCGTGTGTAAATAATACTCTCGATGGGCATCAGCAATTTCCTCTGAAGACGGCGGCACTTGCCGGGTATGCCAATTAAAGCCATTAACCGGCATCGCAAGGCCACCAATTTTTACCACCACATTTTCACATTCAGACATCCGGACTATTTCGGCCTTCCACTCGGACATCACTTCCTTCATCTTTCCTTCATAGGACCCAACCCCACAGGGCGTACCAAAATGATCTAGAACAATAGTCGTGCCTGGCACCGCTCGAGCTAAATCAGAATAGGCAGCATTTTGAAAATGGTAATGCCATGAATCATAGGTGTACCCCATCTCCCCTAGCAGACTGACGCCGTTTCTAAACCCGGACTGTTGAAATAAATCAGGATGAGGTGTCGCATCCAGCCAACCAAGGCTTTTATCCGGATCATGGGCTCCCCCATGCCGGATACCGCGAAACAGCCCCTCGCCAGCCATCTCGTGAGCTTCCAAAGTTTCTCGGAGAACGCCTGACTCCATGGTTAGATCCGCATGAGCGACGATACCGGCTATCTCGGCCTTGCCTTGACCGCGACTCGCGATCGCTGCGTCTCTCACGAACTCCGTTTCCCCAACAACTTTAAGGTGCTCAGGCCCTTCAGTTCGATACTCTGCCCCGCATTCCATAAAAACAGTTTTGACGATCTGGTGTCCGGATTCAGTGTCTTCCCAAAGATCTTCCAAAAGGTAGACAGGAAGGCCGCTGGTTCTCCACATGTGATGATGAGGATCAATTATTTCTCGATCAGGATCTAATATTTCTTCGGTATTCTGTGTCAACCACGTCCGTTGTTCTTCTTTAGTTAATGCCATCTGACCCCCAAGTTATTACTGAAGAAATGAAATCTATAAATACATCAATTCGCGATTTTTTCTAGTGGCGCCTAACATCAAAAACAACGTCTATTCGAGAACCGTGGTCAGCAGGAACCAACCTCCCCTAAAAAATCCTGCCAATGCGACGCCATACCTTCGGTCCACTCTGCACCCAGCTTATCTTTAACACAATCACGGATTAGTTCAAAAAAAACGCTAAAAATATCCTCCTCAACACCATACTCCAAGTGATGGGATCGCCACGAGGCCAAATCGCCCTTGTTAACCTCACCTTTGTCACTGTAAACCAGTAAGAACTCAAAAGCCGTCTGCAACATAGCGCCGCGAACGCTGTGGTCTTTATCAAGTACAAACAGAGACTGATAATCCGGGTAGCGGAAGTACATGAGCGAGTAGATTTCTTTTTGAGGGTCCCCCGACAGCTCCGCAAGCCTCTCTAACGATAAATCAATAGCACCAGGCATTGAGATCTCTTGCGTTTAAAATTTCTCGCGACCCGGATACGTTGATAGAATGGGGTTTTACTTTTTTCACTTAAGATATGCCTCAATTAATACTGCATCAATACGCCGCGTCCCCATTTTCCGAAAAAGTGCGGTGCCTTCTAGGATATAAACAGCAAGACTATCATATGGTGGAAATACCTGTGATCATGCCAAAGCCAGACCTAATGGCCTTGACCGGGGGATACCGAAAAACCCCTGTCTTGCAGATAGGAGCTGACATCTTCTGCGACACCGCCGCTATATGCCGCGTCATCGACCATCTTTTTCC
>CAJWGQ010000245.1 GCA_913041025.1 uncultured Gammaproteobacteria bacterium
CAACGAATTCCTCTTGCGTCATACTTAGGAGAGTGTCTGCGTCACCATCGACCAATGCTAAGAATCTTTTCGATCGCGGGTCTTCAATGTCGCCCGTTCGCCCGACTACGATTCCGTTCTCTGGTTCTCCGGATCGGCCGAAGACAATGGAATAGGTTTCTATTTTTGCATTGCCTGTTGGTGTTTCTGTGAATTCGGGCGACTGAATATCCTCTGTTGTCAGTTCTACTATGGGCGAAGTTTCCCGATTCCAGCCTGACTTCAAAGGCTCGGTGGAGTAAATGCCTGCTGCATGTTTGCTGATGTATCCCCCGTTGGCGGTAACCATCCCAAAGCTTCCTCGGTCGGACCTTAATTTGTCTGCCATTGCAGCGATTGAATTCATCACGTAGTTGTTACCTGCGCCACCGTGAAATGGTAATCCGCCCGTGACCGTTAAGTGACGATGATCATCTGACGGGATTCCTAGTTCATTTCTCGCGATCTGAACAGCGCTCGGAAAGCACGAGTATAAATCCAGGTGTTTGATGTCCTTGATTCCGAGTCCTGCCATGTTAAGGGCGTTGTCTCCCATGATTTTCATAGACGGCGAGGAATAAAAGTTTTCTCGATAAGAGACGTGCCATACATCGGTAACGTCGGAAACGCCATGCAGGAAGACCCATCTATCTGGATCAACGCCCATTGCTTCGGCTTTTTCGATAGAGGTGAGCAGTAGACTGGCTGACTGATTGATCTGATTCATCGCGTTCATAAACTTCGTATACGGCCATCCTACGAAGCGATTTGAAGGGGTTGCAGTAGAGATCTCCTCGGGCGATCGTTTTACCGGATACCATGCGTGAGGGGAGGACTCGGCTACTTCAGATAATCGTGAGAATAGCTGCCCCATCATCATTTGGTGCTCTTCGAGCGAATTCCCATAATGCGCTCTTAACGCGTTTTCAAATAAAGGGTAGACGTGAGAGGCTTGCCAGATGCCGTGTTTGAGTTCGTGATCGTTCCACATCTGTCTGTCTGCAAACAATAGATCAGCGTCTCTGTCTGATTCGACAGACCATTGCGGTTTGTTTCCTGATTTAACAATCTTCCTCCCGGTCGCCATTGCCTCAGCCCCGCTAAGCAGAACAAAGTCTTCCTCGCCGGAAAAGATTGCTTCTGAATACCGGTTTACCAGATACTGAGGACCGTTGCCGCCATCAGGAGCCAGCCACTGGGCTGCCTTGGTTGCGTTTATCCGATTGGCGAGCGCCTCGGGAGTGTTTCTCATTGGTTCTCTGAAGCTTTTGACGACCACCAAAGTACTCAGGTCAGATAAATTTTCCCGAGAGATGCCCGCATCTTCCAATGCGAGTATTGTAGCTTGCTCTATGAGATCGAGAGGTGAAGAGGCCTCTTCAATCGGAGGATCCTTTTCCGTTACTTGGCCAACACCGATTAAAATTGGGGTTCGAGGATGTGTCATCTTAAGGTAAGGTCTCAATTTTTGTAGACATTATAAAGGATCACCGAGATTCGGGTCGATCAAATCTCCCCAACGGTCAATGAAGGTGAGATCCTCTGCCGGGATGCGTGTTACGGGTCCAAACTGCCCCATCGGCCAACCGATGGGGATAGTGACCACCACGCCATATTCATCGGGGATGTTAAAATACTGATGTAGCTCATCTTCGAAGACCTGGTGCATGGTGGTTAGCGCGGCGCCTAATCCGACTGCCCTGCACGCCAACAGGATATTTTGAACACAGGGATAAACGGCTCCATAATTGGGTGGCGCGAGTCCAATTCTATCTTCTTCGGCTACTTTAAAGGGCCAGTCTCGCTTGCCGCATACAAGAAGTAGGTAAGGATATTCGTGCATGTGGTCCATTTGATAATAGAGTGCTTTGAGTTGTTTACCTGGTGGTTTTGCTCGTGGGTCGTCTCTGCTGAATTTGAACCTGGACTCGATCGCCTGAGTGTAACGCTGGGCAAACCAGTGTTTTTTTTCTTCGTCACTAATCAGCACAAATTTCCAGGGTTGAAGGTTTTGACCCGATGGTGCTTGAACCCCGGCATTAAGCACTTTCATCATAAGTGCCAAAGGCACCGGGTCAGTTTTAATGCGACGCATCGCTCGCACATTGTAGACAATGTCAAAAAAAGATAACTGTTCGTCACTCATGGGTAACAGACTCGATCTAACCTATCGCTGTTGAGCCGCCATCGCAGGGGACTATCAAGCCTGTTAGAAAAGATCCGGCCTTGGAGGATAAGAATATCGCAAGCCCGGCGGCATCCTCCGTGGCGCCCCATCGACCCATGGTGAATCCTTGCATGACTTCAGCCTCTACTTTTTCGTCTGCATAAAGTGGCGCGGTCATTTTTGATTTGAAAGGCCCCGGCGCTATAACGTTGACGTTTATGTTGCGCTCGTTTAGGTCTTGGGCCATTTGGACGGACAGTTGCTGTAGCCCGGCCTTTGCAAATGCATAAGAGTAATTGCGCAGTCCGCTGGGGCGGATACCGTTGACTGACGACACATTAATAACCACGGCCCTTGAGGCTTGGCTGGCTGCTGCATCGAGAGAAGGGAGCAGCTTCTGGGTCAAAAAGAAAGGGCTTTTGCCATCTAGATCAACAATTTTGTCCCAGGCCTTTTCCGAAAATCGGTCTATATCTTCACTCCAGGTCACGCCGGCGTTATTAATCAGAACGTCGAGTTTTGCTTCGCGGTTTTTGATTTCGTCAGCCAGTTTCTCGCATCCTGCTACGTCGCTGATGTCTGATGGAATTGCTATACAGGTGCCATGCTTGGAGAGCGCTTGTTCAGCCTCCTGGCAGGCCTCAGGTTTTCTAGAGGCAATGTATACGGTAGCTCCGCATCGTACGAACCCTTCGGCAATCATATAGCCTATGCCTCGGGTTCCCCCTGTCACTAGAACTACTTTATCTTTGACGCCAAAAAGGTGCTCATAGTAAGAATCTGTCATAGGGTTTGTCTCCTGTTACTGGCCTTTTACGGCTACTACGAAATCAAGTTTGACCTTACCCTCTCGAAGCTCGATTGCTTCCTGATAGTCGGATGAAAACCAGAATTCTTTTAGGTGGTCCATTGAGGTGAATTCTTCAATCACCAAAAAACCTTCATGCTCCCAGGAGCCCTCGAATAACAAGTCAGAAGTCACCTGCTCGTTTCGAGCGATTATGTTGATGCCCGCTTTCTGGGCAACCGGCCCGGCTTTCTCGCTGTAGGCTTCTAACCCCTCATTGCTAATCATTTGGCCTGATACGATCAGATATGCTTTATCTATCTCTGTGTTGGCTATTCCCGTTACGACTAGACCCGAGAGTAATAATCCGAAAATTGTTCCCGAAAAAAATGTGACTGCTTTCCCCATGTGCTCCCCCTTTGTCCCTATTAGTTTTAATTCTTTTCAGGTAACTAGGGTAACGTCATAAAAGTTGGGGCGCTAGAGCTTTGGATTAGCCATTGGCTTTAATTGGGCATTCGGCTAACAGTCATCAAAGTTTGGCTCTCTTTTTTCTCTAAAAGCGTTGATCGCCTCAA
>CAJWGQ010000246.1 GCA_913041025.1 uncultured Gammaproteobacteria bacterium
GAAGGTTTCGTTGATTTTGACTATGAAATTACTTTGTTGACCGTCCAACATGCTGGCGGCTGCTCGTTTTGTGAGCCGATCGGTCATCGACAAGAGAAGGGCGATTACCAGGAATCGTGGCAGCCTCAATCTATGTCTGATTTGGCTTTAGAGACCTGTCAAAAGATTGCAGAGAAAGTAACGAGTGCACTTGGAGGGTATGGTTTATTTGGGGTCGAGTTTTTCGTCAAAGGCGACGAAGTTTACTTTAGTGAAGTAAGTCCCCGGCCGCATGATACTGGTATGGTAACAATGATAAGCCAGGACCTTAGCGAGTTTTCGCTGCATGTCCGAGCTATATTGGGTTTGCCGATTCCTAATATTCGTTTTAAAGGACCATCGGCTTCATCTGTTATCTTAGTTCATGGTGAGTCTAATCGGGTCGAATTTCAAAATATTGATCAAGCGCTGACAGAACCAGATACTCAGATACGATTGTTTGGTAAGCCCGAAGTTGTCGGTGAAAGAAGAATGGGCGTTTGTCTCTCTTTGGGGCAAAATGTAGAGGTAGCGCGACAAAAAGCCAATGCTGCGGCATCTAAAATAGCCGCAAAGCTTTGAGGCGCTTTTCAAAAAAATAAAATAGGGTTATAGTCCCGGCCCATGTTTGAGCAGATTTCATTATTTTTTAGTTTTTTCCTGACAAAGTTGGGTGAGAGGCTTCTGCTACTCCTGCCGGTTTAGCCGGCATATATTCATTTACAAAGGGCGTGAGCCCACCCTGTTAACAAATATTAATCTTAAGATGAATTTTTAGAGGAACGAATGTTGCTCTTAGCCGAGGGATAAAGTAATGAGTAAACAACCTACCACAGGCCGCGCTCCAGGCGCGATGCCGTTTGCAAAGTATCAGGCTTTTAAGCCGATAGAGCTGTCCGATCGGCAATGGCCGAGTCGGGTGATTGATAAGGCGCCTAGGTGGTGCAGTGTTGATTTGAGGGATGGCAATCAGGCGCTAATAGACCCCATGAACGTTGATGAAAAGCTACGTTTATGGGATCTCTTATTAAAAATCGGATTTTCGGAGATTGAAGTAGGGTTTCCAGCGGCTTCCCAACCCGATTTTGATTTCATCAGAAAGCTGGTCGATGAAGATAGGATTCCCGATGATGTTACGGTACAAGTTCTTTGTCAGGCTCGAAGGGAGCTCATTGAAAAGACGGTCGAAGCGCTAGAGGGAGCGCCAAATGTAATTTTTCATCTTTATAATTCGACCTCAGAATTACAAAGACGCGTGGTTTTTGATCTAGATAGACAAGGTATTACAGACCTAGCGGTCAAAGGAACTGAAATTGTAAAAGAGGGGCTTAAAAATTTCTCTTCTAACGTGACTTTTGAATACTCGCCGGAAAGTTTTACGGGAACTGAATTGGATTTCGCTGTTGATATATGCAGTGCAGTTGCTGAGACATGGGGCGCTTCGCCTGAAGACCCTATCATTATCAACTTGCCTTCCACTGTCGAAATGGCTACACCCAATGTCTACGCTGATCAGATTGAGTTTTTTGTAAGGAATTTTTCTTATAGAGATAGTTCGGTGATCAGTCTTCATACGCATAATGATCGAGGGACTGGTGTGGCGGCAACCGAACTGGCCATTATGGCTGGCGCTGATCGTGTCGAGGGGTGCTTGTTTGGTAACGGCGAAAGAACAGGAAATTGCGATTTGGTAACCGTTGCAATGAACTTGTTTAGCCAAGGCGTTGATCCTACTTTGGATTTTCGCGCGATGCCTGAAATTAGGGAGGCCGTAGAGTCAATAAACAAGATAGCAGTACATGAAAGACATCCTTATGCAGGAGACCTAGTCTTCACTGCTTTTTCTGGGTCCCATCAAGACGCGATTAAGAAAGGCATGTCCAAAGTCGACGAGGGTCTGTGGGAAGTGCCTTATCTTCCCATAGATCCCGGTGATGTCGGCAGTTCTTACAAAGAAGCTATTCGAGTAAATAGCCAATCTGGCAAGGGGGGGGTCGGGTTCTTGCTTGAAGAGCATTATGGAATCAGTTTGCCCAGGGAGTTGTTGGTAGAGTTTGCGACGATGGTGCAACAGTTGACCGAGCAGTTAGATCGAGAGATCAAGACTGAGGAAATTTACGAATCTTTAATTTCCAATTATATTATAGAGAGCGGGCCATATAAGTTAGTCGATTACGACTTGCTGAGCGGTAAAGACGAGGGTCAGCGGTGCGTGGCTCGCGTGGAAATATCGAATAATTTGGTGACGATAGACGGAGAAGGTAGCGGACCAATTGAAGCATTCGTAAATGCGATGGCCGATACGCTGAATGAACCAATAGTCGTCCTCGATTATAGGGAACATTCGCTGGGAACAGGAACCGATGCTCAGGCCATCTGTGTATTAGCAATAGAGGATAACGTTAACAAAAAACGTTTTTATGGAATTGGTTTGAGTAGAAACACCATAACCGCAAGCCTGACTGCAATCGTATCTGCACTAAATAGGCGTTGGAACGCTTAGTTTAGCTTAGATTTTCTTCAGAATTTGCAATGGTGAATGAATCAACGCGAAGACACCTTAAATTCTTCACCATGTTGTCAGATAGCTGCAAGGTTTCGATTTGGTATTCGTTTATTTGAACGCACAGGTTTTCGTCTGGAATCGTTTCAAGGTGTTCCAGCACCAACCCGTTTAAAGTTTTGGGTCCTGAGATAGGCAATTCCCAATCCAAAGCACGATTGATGTCTCTCAGTAAAGCGCCCCCATCGATAACAAAGCTGCCATCTTCTTGAGGAAGGATCTCAGGAATGTTTGCGGAATAATCTGAAGTAAATTCGCCTACTATCTCTTCTAGTATGTCTTCCAAAGTGACTAACCCCTGGAGATCTCCGTATTCATCAACCACCAGAGCGATTCGCTGTTTTTCTGCCTGAAATTTAATGAGTTGTTTGTCTAACGATGTCGCTTCAGGAATGTAGTACGGTTCACGGGTTAGCTGCATCAAATCTGACTTCGTGAACTCGCTGTTTCCCATAAACCGAGCTAAGCGTCGTAAATGAAGAATACCAATTATATTGTTGATTGATTCTTTGTAGATGGGTAGCAAGGTATATTGACTGTTAGAGGCGACTTCGACGATCTCGCTTATCTCGGAATCTATGTCTATGGCCTCTATTTCCCCTCTGGGAATCATGATGTCGTTTACAGATACTTGTTCTAGGTCAAGCAGCCTCACCATCATATTTTGACGTTCTCCTACGCCTTTGGCGCCCTCATTGACTACAGTTCGTAGTTCATCGGTGGATAGGCTATCACTCTGAGCGGGTTCATTATTTAAAAATAGTCTGACGATAGCATTACTCAATAGGTTGACCATTTTCACAGGAATTACTAACAATCTTTGTATGGGCTCTAATACATACACTGCCTTGAACGCCCATCGCTCCGGTCTTTCGGCGGCTAATGTTTTTGGGGCGACTTCAGCAAATACTAGAAAGACTGCAGTAAGAACCCAAGGTGCTAAAAGCACTCCAGTATC
>CAJWGQ010000247.1 GCA_913041025.1 uncultured Gammaproteobacteria bacterium
CGTCACAGGCGTTGATCACGTGTCTTCGACTCAGCCCCTTGGCGTTTCTGTCAGCAGGGTTGGCGAAGTTGAACTTTGTTGCGAGGATGATGTTGTCTCGCCTGTTGTCTTGTTCAAGTGCTTTGCCGACAATGCGCTCGCTCTCATTGCCGGCGTAAACATCGGCTGTATCAATAAAGTTTACGCCTCTATCGATAGCATGATCGATCATGCGAAAAGACTCTGGTTCGTCGCTTTTGCCTCCAAACATCATGGTGCCAAGGCAAATTTGGCTAACCTGTATGCCTGTTCTTCCAAGTGGTCTGTATTCCATGTTGTCTTTTCCCCTGTGCTAGCTAAATCGCGTTTTGTTCCAACTACAATAATTCACAGTATCTGTCCGAAAACTTTTAGGCCAGCTGTTTGTGAAGATCATCCTATTTCGGGTAAGCCAATCAGACTGGACCGCCATCGCTGGGTTCGCTTTCTAGCTCCAGTATGAAAGAGGGCGAGTAGTTGGAGGTTTCTCTCTCCAGATCCCACCAGCTGCGCCAATAAGGCCTGTCCAGAAAACGTCTGGCCCACGTTATCCGAACTTTCCAGAGTTCCTCTTCCAATTGCTTATTTCGATAGAGGTAATGAAGAGCATCAAGTCTTTCCATTGCCGATCGACCAAGAAAATTCAATCGCGCTGATTCATGATCGTTTATCTCGGATGGGGGGCTATCCATCGATTTTGCGGTCAGCATCGCAAATTCCGGATCAAGGATTGCCGTATTGAGTTCGGCCCAAGAGTGAGCTCCTTGAAAGCTAGTTGCCGATCTGGCTGCGAGCTCGCTTTTTCGAAGTGCTTCGGTGTTATGTCTTAGTTGTAACGCCAGATAAATAAGTGCAGCCAATGCTCCTATCGCTGCTAATAATTCTGCTATTGCTCCTACCGCATCCCAATTCATCTCTATGTTCCTTTTATATCATTACGCATAGAATCAAATTACGAGGAAAATACTTAAAAAGACAAGAACATTTACAAGACATATAAGTAATAGAGGATCACATGACAGCGATATTTGAAGAGATTACGAGAACGAATGAACTATTTAGTGAAGCTTTTAAAAGGGGTGATGCTGAAGGCGTTGCTAATCTATATACCGAGGCTGGACAATTGGGGCCAGCGAATAGTGACTTTTTGACAGGTCGGAGTGCTATTCAGGGATTTATTCAGGGAATGATGGATTCTGGTATCCAGTCAATTCAACTGATTACCAACGAATTAGAAGAATTTGAAGACACTGCGATGGAAATAGGCAGATTCGTACTCAAAACCGGGGACAATCAGATCGCCGACGAAGGCAAGTTTATTGTTATATGGAAATTAGAATCAGGAAACTGGAAATTACACCGGGATATTATTAACTCGAGTATGCCGGCGTAAACTTACCAAATTTTAATCCTAATCAGGTGCGGTGTAAGCGGCCAGACGATAGAATCTTTGGTTTGCAAGTTTGACGATAGGAAGATCTATGGCGGATGCGTATAGAATTTTTGGTTCGGAGATGTCACCTTACTCGCTCAAGGTGCGGTCCTACTTTAGGTATAAAAATATTCCCCATGAGTGGCTTCTTCGCGGAGCCAATTCAGAGGAATACCAGAAATATGCGCGACTACCCATCGTACCTACTCTAGCAACACCGGATGGTGAGGGATTGCAGGATTCGACGCCAATCATAGAGGGGCTTGAAGCTCAAGTGCCCGCTCCTTCGATCCATCCTAACGATCCTATGCTCAAATTTCTGTCACAGTTGATTGAAGAGTTTGGTGACGAGTGGGGCAATAAGTGGATGTTCCATTATCGTTGGAAAAGGGAAGCTGATCAGGTCTCCGCAGCACAGCGGATTGTCGCCGACATGATGCCTGGAGCGCCTGATGCAGATAAGAGCGCGATGGTGGATCAGGTACAAGGCCGTATGAAGGAACGTATTAGCGTGGTGGGTTCTAATGAAACCACTTCGCCCTTTATAGAGCAGACTTTCAAAGATGGGATGTCTCTGCTTGAAGCACACCTTGCGAATCGCTCCTATCTTTTTGGGGAGCGTCCGAGTTTCGCGGACTTTGGTTTGAGTGCACAGATTTATGAAGCCTGGACGGACCCAACCGCAGGTCAAATTCTCCAGGAGAGTGCTCCGAAAACTTGCGAGTGGCATCAGCGAATGCTCGACCCCAAAGACCAAGGTGATTTTGAGGAATGGAGTTCGTTATCTGCGACGTTGAGCCCATTTTTAAAGGGCCCCGTCAGGATCTTTCTTACTTGGTCGGACGCTAATGCTAAGGCGATTTCGGCCGCGGCTCCCGATTTGTCGGTCGAGCTGGATGGGATAGCTTGGTCTCAGAGTGTTGGAGGCCCCCAGAAGTACCATGCGAAGTCTCTTGCAGAACTTCGGCGAAAATTCGGGGAGGTGAGTGATCAAGAGGAGCTAGTTGCAGTGCTTGAAGATGTCGGGTGTTTGAGATTTTTAAGCAGCTGAAAAAATTTTGCCCCTCCTTTGTTGACTGGTGTAACAACAAATTCTGGAACGGTGTTCGTCTAACAACTTTGTTTTCTGGTTCGCAGGATCAGTTTCTCCCTGACCCTTGATTTATCGTTAAATCACTGAAATTTAGCAATGCTGCGAGAAAAAGTATTGGAGGATAAAGATCGTTTGTGCGAACACGCATCCGTGACCAATATTAAAGATATTTGGTTTTATAGACGCACCAAATTGAGTCATAAAAAACAAACAATGACTACGAAATCGTTTAAATGCTAAGAACGCAGCTGTCTCAGAGGTTATTTTCTATGATTACCTCAGCTTAATTGAGGTCAATTTCAAATTTTGAACCCACATTTTTGCCACGCTTCATGAATTGGTCGGCCGATTTGCAAAAAAAGTCGGTTTATTGAAGTTTTTCCTTTGTGATTTTGGGTAAAGCTCAGCTCATGGTACGAATTGTGCTTATTTTCGGGGTGATCGGTTTAGATAATTAGAAAGGAGTTCGCATAAAAGCGTCTGAATTATTCGTTGATTGTCTCGAAAGAGAGGGTGTGAGTCTGATTTTTGGAGTCCCGGGTGAAGAAAATGCTGATTTGATGATGGCGCTGAGCCAGTCAAAAAAGATAAGGTTTATATTAACCAGACATGAACAGGGAGCGGCATTCATGGCCGAAGTTTATGGCCGGCTTACAGGCAACCCAGCGGGCTGTCTAGCTACGTTAGGGCCAGGCGCGACAAACTTAATAACGGGTGTTGCTGACTCTAATATGGATAGGGCCCCAATGCTGGTTTTAACGGGTCAGGGCTCAACGGATCGTCTTCACAAAGAGTCACATCAGATAATGGATGCGGTTAGCATGTTTAAGCCGGTAACTAAGTGGGCTGCTACTGTGCTAAATCCGGATACCATTCCAGAAATTGTAAGAAAGGCTGTTCGAGTGTGTAGAACAGAAAAGCCAGGAGCAGTCTTGATAGAGCTTCCTGAAGACATTGCGAAA
>CAJWGQ010000248.1 GCA_913041025.1 uncultured Gammaproteobacteria bacterium
ACAGTCGCTCCATCGCCGTGTTGAGTTCACCCTTGGACTCAGCGAGTGCTCGCTGCGAAGTGAGTGAAGAAATATTGGTATTTATTACAAGAGCCATAAGGAATGTTTGTAAATGATCGTTTAAACGGCTTTATTTTCTTCTAAAGTTAAACAGTTTGCGTCCGATCTTGTATTAGGCTCCGTTCGATCTCTTTTATTATCTAAATTGAAGCAATTGCTATGCCAGGCTAGGTTTTCGCATCTTCAGCGTTTAGCCTGGTTCTGTGGAGGCTTATGGGTCAGAAAAGTTCCCGAAGGTGGCAAACCCATTCCTTTTTTTGATCAGGAGCGGCAAGCTATAGCATGCTTCATCAATTCCAGTTTTCAGCCTTTAACCCGGTATAGGCTGCAACTCATAATAATTTTAATAGCACTGCATTCAGTCCAAAACAGACCTTAATTGGTTTACTCTTAAAGTTCGACGCCTACATAGATTCAAAAAGTGGACACTAACGATAAGAAAATATCAGTCAACAAGAGCAATGATTCTGAGCTGAAGATCATAAGAGAAATCGCCGAATCTGGAGACGATTGTCCAGTTTTGATGCTCAATTTGAATAAATATAGAGAAGAAGCAGACTTTCCTGATGGGCGAGCGTACAAAGATTATATGAATGTTTTATCCGATCTTTTGCCTCATGTTGGTGGCCGGATAGTATGGCGAAGCGCCTCACTGGGGCGAGCGGTGGGAGAGCAGGACGTCGACGAGATACTTGCAGTATGGTATCCGTCGCATCAAGCATTTTTGGACTTGCCAATCCAGCCTGGCGGCAAAGAAAATTTTCGGTTAAGAAAAATCTGCGTCAAAAGCGCGGTGATTCACCGATGTAATGGAGCGTTACCCTGAATATCGCGATTATCGGATCTGGTATTTCAGGACTCACTGCGGCCTATCATTTGTCCAAAGTTCACAATGTGGATTTGTTTGAAAAGAATAATCGAGCAGGTGGGCACGCAAATACCATTGAGCTAGATGATGGCACACCCGTGGACTCAGGGTTTATCGTTTTAAATGATCGCAACTACCCGGGTCTGACATCGTTATTAGGCGACTTGAACATTGAATTACATCCGACCGAGATGTCCTTTAGCTTGACGGGTTCTCCCTTTCCTTGGTGCTCTGAGGACTTTTATCGGTTCCGCTTCATTCGGAACTACCAAAAACTCAAATTACTTAAGGAGATTGTTCGCTTTAACCGCCTTGCTAGAGCGGGGCTAGAGAACCTATCAGCAATCGATTGGCTAGAAAAAAATCGATTTAGCGAGCTGTTTCGCGACGCTTATCTTTTTCCGATGTGCTCCGCAATTTGGTCCTCAAGAGGACAAGTCATTCACGAATTTCCGATCCGCTCTTTGGCTCAATTTTTGAATAATCATGGGTTACTAAATTTATTTAACCGGCCACAGTGGTTTTCGTTGAAGGGAGGCAGTAGAGCCTACGTTTCCCAGGTGCTAGAGAATATAGGTCTTGATAACCTTTACCTTAATGAAGAGGTTAAAATTACAAGAGAGGAAGACAGAGTAGCCGTGGTCACGCGAGACGACACTCGACATTACGACTGGGTAATATTTGCCTGCCACGCAAATGAAACGCTTGAAATCCTTCAAGACCCTACTGACGCAGAGTCAGAAGCACTGGCGAAATTTAAATATTCCGATAACCCTACCGTGCTGCACTTTGACCGTGAATTGATGCCTGAAGATACAAAAAATTGGGCTTCTTGGAATGCTGTTAAGCAGGGAGGTCATGATTATGTGACTTATTGGATGAATAATCTGCAGGATTTGGATACTAAACGCCAGGTTTTCGTCAGTATTGGTGATTTTCCAAATATCGAGCCGGGTAAAGTGGTGGAGGTGATTGACTACGAACACCCCATCTTTACTCAATCCACTATGGAGGGGCAGGATGACCTGCAAGACTTGCAGGGTTCGAATAATACTTATTACACGGGCGCTCATTTGGGATTTGGTTTTCATGAGGATGGGCTTCAGTCTGCCCTCAGAGTGGTAAAATGGATTAATGGTTAGTCAGGAAATTCACTTCTTTGATGGCGTGGTATCTCACAAGCGTGCTGGATCAAAGCGTCATGAATTTCACTACAAATACAGGAGTCTGTATCTCACCGATGTCTATGATTTTAAAGCACAGGAACCGAGATTACCTCAAGGCGCTTTTTGGTCCTATCGCTCCATTCAGCCCGAAGGCTTCTATAAAATACGTATAATAATCAATAACTTTTGCATCAAAAATAATGTGGATTCTAATAGACTCAGACTGGATTTATTCAAGACTCCAGATGTCGGAACTCGACAAGCATTTAATCCCGTCTGTTTTTGGGTGCTAGTGAATCAAGGTAAATGTGTGTTGTTTATTGCTGAGGTCACTAATACTTTTTACGAAAAGCAATGCTATGAAGTTTCAAATAGTTCCGAAGGGTTATCCCCTGATCGATGGTACGAAGTCGATAAGACGATGTACGTTTCTCCTTTTACTGAGAAGAGAGGGTATTATAAATTCAAGATATGTCTAATGCCCTTCGATATCCGAATTAGCCAGTTCAGTCCAATTCATGAGCCTGAAATTATAACGGCCATCAGGGGGCCATTTGAGAAAATGAAGGAGGGGCCTAACACGGTGCGATTGATCAAACTTCTGTGCAACTCATTGGCAGTGCTTTTCAGAATCCACTTGCAAGCTCTAGTGCTTTGGATAAAGCGCTTCCGCGTATTTCGACATGGCGACAGTGGGTATGCTGATTAAGGCGTTAGAAAGCTACCTCAATAAACAGGTATCTGAGCTGCACGATGGCTGCCTCACCTTTGTTTTTCCTAATGGGAGTAAGGTGCGTCTCGGAACATCATCTGAAGAACGTCGAGTCGTTTTTACTTCATGGCGCGGTTTATGGCTGATTGCTTTTAGAGGCTCGTTGGGATTCACAGAGGGTTACATCAAAAATCATTGGCAGACTGAAGACCTGATGGATTTGATGAACTTTCTGGCTAAAAACTATGAAGCTTTTCAGGGGTTGATAGAGGGGAAGTCGCCCCTCAAGCTGATAACCAAGCTCAAACACAGGCGACGGAGAAATACCGAACAAGGCAGTAAAAAAAACATTGAAGCCCACTATGATCTTGGCAATTCATTTTACGAACTATGGCTTGATTCGAGCATGACTTATTCGTCGGCCTTGTATGATGAAGAACATGCAGATTTAGAATCTGCGCAGCAGAACAAGTACGCTCAGGTTCTTCGTTCGCTTAGCCTGCGCGACAACGCCTCGATATTAGAGATTGGTTGTGGTTGGGGCGGCTTTATGGAGTTTGTTACCCAACGTGAATTTAAGGTTAAGGGTATTACGATCTCTCCAAGTCAACTTGATTACGCGAGAGATCGGCTGGCCAGCCTCAATCAGAGGCACGAACTGGA
>CAJWGQ010000249.1 GCA_913041025.1 uncultured Gammaproteobacteria bacterium
CCCGATGCGCTCACCATTATAACTTTTAATAGAGTGGATAACTCGTTTAAAAGCTCCTCGAATTCGATAGAGCCGAAAAGAGAAATACTTTTTAGTCACGGTGTTATAGAACAAAATTTATTTTATTCCAGTCAAAAAATTGGTCTAGCTGATGCGATAACGATGCGGTTAGCTCAGATTTTTCAATGGGATATTGACTTTGTTCTAGACCTAAGGCCCGGTGACTCTTTTTTTCTTATGTATGAAGAATTATTTGTAAACGATGAGTTCGTTGGTCATGGAGACATACTTGCTGCAGAATTCATCAATCAAGGTAAAAGCTACACAGCTGTCTTTTTTGAAGATGATCTAGGTCGAGGGAACTTCTTCAATTTGGAAGGCGAAAGCATGCGTAAAGCGTTTCTCAGAGCGCCAGTGGAGTTTTCCAGGATTAGTTCGTCCTTCAATTTAAATCGAGTACATCCGTTGTTTCAGACAGTCCGACCTCATCGAGGAATAGACTACGCAGCACCCACGGGCACTCCTGTTTTAGCGGCAGGCGATGGGCGCATAAAAACTGCATCCAGGACACGACCTAATGGAAGATACGTTGTTATTCAACACGGCCAACAGTTCGTTACTAAATACCTGCACCTTTCTAAATTTGGGCGGAATATCAAGGCTGGCAAAATGGTTAAACAGGGGCAGGTGATCGGATATGTTGGTCAAACAGGCTATGCAACTGGACCTCATCTTCACTATGAATTTCTGGTCAACGGCGTTCATAAAAACCCAAGAACTGTAAGCCTTCCCCAAGCGACCCCGATCGCCAAAAAACACAGACAGATTTTTGAGCTTCAATCTGCCCGATCATTTTCACTACTCGAAAGTTACAAAGGACAGATGCGTCTTGCCGCCAAGCACTGAAAACTTTGAGGGGTATTATATTGGAGTTATGACCGGTACCAGTGGCGACGGATTAGATATTGCCTTAGTAAATATCAACCGAAGCCAAACATTACAATTCGTAAGCTCCGAAACCATTCCATTTAGCCCACAGCTGAGAGAAAAACTTATAGAGCTCTCGACTCCAAGCGTTAATGAGATAGAAAAACTGGGACAGTGTGATACCGAGCTTGGTAACTTTATCGGGCGTTCGATAGTGAGTTTTCTAGAGGGCCGCAATCTTAGTACTAAACGAATTGTAGCAATCGGCTCGCACGGACAAACTATCAGGCACAGACCACCCTCTGATGGTAATCCGTTTCCTTTCACTCTTCAGATTGGCAATCCATTTTTAATTAACGAAATCACTGGCATAAAGACTATTGCAGATTTCCGCAGGAGAGACGTCGCACTAAACGGCCAAGGCGCTCCATTAGTTCCTCCTTTCCACGAATCGATTTTTAGAGAAAAGGCGCCCAAATCAATCATTTTAAATATAGGCGGGATAAGTAACGTTACGATCTTGGGTATAAATATGACAGGCTTCGACACTGGGCCAGGCAACTGCCTAATGGATGCCTGGATAATGCAAAAGCAAAACCTGTTCTACGATGAATTTGGAGAATGGGCTTCCTCGGGCAAAGTTCACCAACCATTCTTAAAAAGCCTAAGAGATGACCCTTTTTTCAGTAAGTCGCCCCCCAAAAGCACAGGCAGAGAATATTTCAACCTGAAATGGGCTGAAGAGAAATTCCATGGCTTTAAAGAACTTGACGAGAAAGATGTCCAAACGACCTTTTGCGAACTGACAGCAACAACAATAATTTCAGAAATTGAAAAGCTCTCCTCAACCGCTACTGAAATCATCGTCTGCGGAGGAGGTAGATTGAATAAATACCTAATTAGCCGGTTAGAGGAACTAGGAGACAAACACATAAGTTTAAGTGAAGAATACTCCATTGATGGAGACTATATTGAAGCTGCAGCTTTTGCCTGGTTGGCGTTCAATAACCTTAAGGACCTATCCATCGACTGGCCACCGGTCACTGGGGCCTCGAAAAGCGGAAAGCTTGGGGTAGTTTTCGGATGAGCTATACAGAAAACGAGTTGCCACAACCACAAGTAGCACTGGCATTAGGATTTCTTACACTAAACTGAGCACCACTTAAATCTTCAATATAGTCTATCTCTGAGCCCACTAGGTATGGGTAACTCATTGAATCTATTAAAACGGAAATCTCTTCATTGCTAATAATTGCATCATCGGAATTAATTTCTTCATCAAAGGTAAAACCATACGAAAAGCCATTACATCCGCCGCCGCTCACAAAAACCCTAAGTTTTAGCTCCGAGTTATCCTCTTTGGCGATCAAGCTCGCTACTTTACTTGAAGCACTTCTAGTAATCGAAATTTCTTGCATGTACGTTAAACGAAGTCACGAAGTGATGACCTAGAAGACTATCTAATATCCAGTTATTTTGCATCAAGAGATTTAGAGACAAAACGAATTTACCTTGTCTAAATTTACTGCCCCCACTCTTGATCTCGAGTTGTATAAGACCTACCTTTCCGTTTAGTACTAATCCGCACTATTTCGGGTTCAAAACCTTCTGGCATTTCAACATACCCATTAATTCTGTAGAAGTGCCTGAAAACAGCTTGAAATGGATAGTCATCAAACTCGCCCAAGTCTGCAATAGAAACAATTTTTTCTACCTCTTCCTCAACACTCACAAAATCTAATTTGATAGAGAGATCGACGCTTTTGCTGAACCTGTCCGAGTCAAGAGCCTGCCTTAAAATCAAGTCAAATTCGTATCTAGATTTCTGCCCAATTTGGACAAAGCGCAAACCTGAAACAAATGAATCATTTGTGCCACTAGAATCTATAAAGATCTCTTCATAAAAGGCCAAACTCCTGCGAAGACTTTGATAATCACCTGATGCTGAATTCAATGCACTTTTCAAATCGCTTATCATCATCCCTTGTATTTCTAGTTCCAGGTTGGCAGCAGTCAATTCGCTTTCTAAAACTCCATGGTTTTCATTCAAAACATCCAGCGCAAACTCTAATTCAGAAGCCTTTTCCCGATAGCTTCGAGCTTCAAAAACGCCAACTTCTTTACCAATGTAGAAACTCAGACCAAGCAAAAAGACTGATAGAAACCCTAAGGCTACCGTTTTTTTCGGCTGTCTTTCAACAACTGCTAGGCGAGGTTGAATAATCTTACTTCCATCTTTACACCCGCTTCATCATAAAAATTTCTAATATTAAGAGCCATTCTTTCTTCTTAAAAGTTTTAACGATTAGCAAACAAATCAAGAAGAACTGTAAATTCTAATACAATTAAATAACAATGAGCGCCGATATTTAAATTAGGCTGGAAAACCTTATTATGACAACCGGAACCTAAATATGTCTATTAGAAGAATCGGCGAAGGAAATGAAAAATATTAACCTCATAAAATCAAAGAATTTGTTCAAAAGAGCTCTAGAATCGATAGCTGGTGGCGTTAATTCTCCAGTG
>CAJWGQ010000250.1 GCA_913041025.1 uncultured Gammaproteobacteria bacterium
ATTTTTATCTTCCTCCTGAGGGGTGCTCTTATCGAATCGCAATAGTGAGCATCAAAAAACAATATCCTGGTCATGCAAAAAGAGTCATGATGGGCGTCTGGTCTTTCCTTCGTCAATTTATGTACACTAAATTTATCGTCGTAGTGGATGAGGAGATAAATGCCCGCAACTGGGAGGACGTTATTTGGGCCATAACCACTCGCATGGACCCGATACGCGACACGGTGATGATCGACAATACCCCTATTGATTACTTGGACTTCGCCTCGCCTACATCCGGACTTGGCTCAAAAATGGGCTTAGACGCTACCAACAAATGGGCGGGCGAAACATCCCGAGAGTGGGGTACTCCGATAGAGATGACCAATGAAGTAAAATCAAGAGTTGATGAAATTTGGCCGCATTTGGGAATCGACAAAATCAAATAACGCTTCTAAAAAACTAGGGGCAAATTTAGCGTGTCAACAAATATATGTTTACAGTAGTTATTCAGATGCTCCAGGCTCGCATCTTCATCGCCTACCCTGCGCAGTAACATTGAGAGTTCAAGGTAAGCGTCTGCCGTTGGTTCAGAGGCAATGCTTGATTCATAATAGTTCCTCGCTTTGTCGGAAAGTTCACTTCTCAATGCAATCCGCGCGAGAGTTAGAAAAAGAACGCTGCTATCCGCTTTTATTTTCAACCACTTTTCAGCAGCAAGTAATTGATGGGAATTTTTCCCGAAGTCTTGCTCACCATAAAAAAGTACAAGCTGGTCACTCCATTCTTTAGAGATGAGTTGCTCCATGACCTTTAATGCCTCAGAGCTGTCTCCTGCTTTAATTAAAGCATTAACATAGAATCTGACCAATTCTTCATTTTTGGTCAAACTGGTCGGCGCTTTCTTCCATAATGACAACAAAGCCTTTTTTGAAATCCAATCATTCCCGCTGAGGATCTCATCTGATAACTCTCCAATCTTTTCCTTCAAACATCTAACGTGAAGGTCTTCCAACTCTTTCTGCTCAATTAAATTATTTTTCTCGAGCCGCGGAAGGAGAATTTCCAAAGCTGACCATTCCTTCGTTTTCAAGTGGTAATGCTTTAGAAGAATCATCAACCTTGAATTATGTGGTGATTTTTTATCTAAGGTGTCCAGAATAGCTTTCGCCTCATTAAATTGACCAGTCTCAAATAAAAACTGCGCTCTCATTAGTTCAATCGTGGATTTTTGAGCGGGGAATTTCTTCTCTGCATCATCAAGATGACGCGACCATTCCTTTGATGCAGCACCCTTGAAGGCGGCGTAAGATGCGGCTAAGTAGCTTACAACGCTTGTTTCTGCGGCTAATCCTTTCGCCAAAGATTTGTAGCACGCTGCCCAGTTGCCCAGGAACAGCTGCATGTAGGCCTCAGTTGTTGCATCATGCACTTTATCTTCGCGATTTTTCTCATATAGCTCCTTAGCCCGCAATAACTGCAGCCTCGGCAAGTCTAGCCAACCGACGATTAACTTCAATATACGAAATACTAAATAAATTAATCCAGATGAAATTAAGAGGGCAAACAGACTTGTTTCAAAGGTATAGCTGCCGAAAGCGACTAAGAGATACCCTGGATCACCAGGAAACCCTAAAAAAAGGGTAAGCCAGAGCCCGAAAATACTGATTGCTATGCAAAGCAAAAATAGCCGTATCATTTCAAGTCGTGGAATCTAAGTGTTAGTTGATTCATTAGCTGAAGAGGGCCTTCCAGCGAGGGCGCTTCTGGATCAATTTTTATCATGATAAGGTTTTCTAATTCAGCCGTCAGTGATTCACCCAAAACTGAATTCTCATTACCCAGCATCGCAAACAGGTCCTTAGCTCTCATTAAACTATGCTTATAAACAATTCCATCTTGGGAGAGAAGCCCTTGCTGAGCGTGCTCCAAAGATAAATGCAGTCGTTGCTTGGCTATTGCCCTCTCATCGGTCATCAAAATTAAATCTGATCTATGATCCCACTCTCTCCAAACAAAGATGTTTGATAGGAAAGTTACTAACGAGCTAAGCCCTATTGCTGAGTATTCGATATCTTCAAATTCCATGGTTGTCCCGCTGACAGGATTATTAGAAGTTTGCAGCCCTTGGACTCTTATTTTCTCTACTGCAGTTTTCAATGATTCGATTCGAATAAAAATACCTTCCGTATCTATTTGTCCAACAGCGCGAAGATTAGACAATGCCCTTGATAACGATTCCCTCAGGGGAATAACGTTTCGGTGTCCCGAGGCAACAATAAAAGAGTCAACATCCTCAATTAATGCGATAGTCGAGGGGATATCTTTTTCTAAATTCAGCTTGCGGTTGGCTAGGCTAAGCAGAAAATTAGCCTCGCGAATGTTCCAATATGAGTCAGACTCAGTCAGCTGAACCAATCCTTGAGATTTGAGTTCTTCTATCTCTGAATTCATACTTCTGATGTCTTCGATCAAACTCCGATCTGCGATTTCTACTCCGGCGTATTGGTCTAATTCAGCAGCCAGATCCTGAACACGAGAGTTTTGTTCAGCCGTGGAGACAATTAGGTTTTCATATCTAGCACCCATAACCACGAGCTCTTGTTGCAGTGCGCGCAGCTGAAAACTTAAGTAGGAGACTGTAATAACTATGCAAAATAACGACAGTGATATGATCAATAACCGACGCCGAGCATTCCTTTTAACCGCAGGTCGATGGCTACCATTAGCGCCTGCCTTTGTGATCTCATCCAATATTTTTGGTGTTTCCGGTTTATCTGCCACTAAAAGTCCTTTGCCTCTCGACAGTTTTTTTTATTCTAGTTATTCTTTTATTTAGTTTCTATTTAATTTGTCGGCCTCTAAAGCAACTTCTTGCAGTGCTGACACTGTTGCCTCAACGCCAGCCCCTTGAGCGAGTTTTATAATCCTAAATCCAAACGTTTCTGCCAGCGTTCTCAGCCTTACCGAAGGAACAATCAGAGGTATCGAAAATAAGTGAGCACAATGTTCTTTACTCTCTAGAAACATTTTATTCATTACTTCTAATGAATCACCGCTCGTAATCGTTAGCACATTAATACCGTCCTCAGTAATAGTTTTCAAGAGTTGCCTGCTACTCTGCCCAGTAGCGCTGCGGCTATATACCTCTAGATAATCTACCTCAGCACCACTTTCTATTAATCTGCTTGCAAGAAATTCGCGCCCACCCGTTCCTCTGAATATAGCAATATTTTTATGCGCGACGTCAAGAAGACTTGGTAGAGAGACAAGGTCTTCACTGCTAGAGCCGAGCTGAGGAAATATAACCTTACAACCCAAAAGATCGGAAGCGATCTTTGCGGTGCTTGGTCCAATGGCTATTATTTCGCATTCAGTCGGAACCTTCGACCAGTGCCGCTTTATCCACTCCGCTCCATATTTTGCAGCGTTACTGCTTACAAAAATTA
>CAJWGQ010000251.1 GCA_913041025.1 uncultured Gammaproteobacteria bacterium
TCGGTTCCATTACCTTGGGCATTGTCTTTCCGCTCAGCTGGATGCCCAATATCGTAATGTTCTGGGATCCCGCTCCAACGGTCCTATCGATTTTTATTTACTTCATGATTTTCAAGTTTCTCTACTATATTACGCATACCGCTGCCGTAGTGCCTTACTATGCCCTTGGGGCTGAGTTATCGACTGACTATCAGGAACGCACAAAGATTGTCGCTTGGAGACACATGGTAGGTGCTCCAATGACGGTGCTCGCGACCGTGCCTTTCTTATTAGCAACGCAGCCTGACCTTTTTTCAGATGAAGAGACTGGAATAGCAGTAGTGATGGGTGGCGTAGGCTTTATCATCATTGCGACAGGTATTTGGGCTGCATTAGGTACAAAAGAGCGAGCTCAATCCGAGCCTAAAAAAGAGCTACCTTTGAAAGATGCGCTCAAGATTACTTTGTCTAATCGTCCTTTTATGTTTTTAGTGGCGACTGTTTTTTTCTATGGAATAGGTCAATATTTTTCGGTTGCCTTCGGAGTTTATCTTATTAATTTCATCATCTTTGATGGCGATAAATCACAGACAACTGAACTACTCTTTTGGGCGACTGCAGGTGGCGCACTTGTCGCAATGGCCCTCAATTTACTCATTCGTCGTCTAGGTAAGAAATACGAAAAAGTGGTTTTGTTTAAGTTAGGCATGTTATTGAGTTTAAGTGTCCCACTGGCTTGTTTGGTCGCGTTTCAGCCTCACGAACCTACTTGGTATTACCTTCTGCATGTGCTGGCCCTGCCAATAGGAAATACGATTATAGAGGTGCTGCCTTTATCAATCGTTGCGGATATCTGTGACTTGGACGAGACAAAGAGTGGACGTCGACGAGAGGGGGCATTTGTAGGTGTTTATAATTCTGCATTTAAGTCGGGCTATATGATTGCGCCAGCCTTGGCAATGATACTGCTGCATTTTACGGGGTTTGATGGAAGTCTAGTGCAGCAGACTCAAGAGACGCAGAGTCTTATGCAATTGTTTATGGTTTTAGGTACATTTTTTACTTTTCTGGCTGCAATAGTTTGCAGTTATTTTATTACGCTAAGCCGAGCTGATATCGATGATGCTAGAAAACGACTAGATATAAGCGTATCGACCTAAAAAAAAGATTATCGATTTTTGAGGCTCTGTACTCAGCGACTGTGTTTTTCGTTTTGAATAAAAGCAGTGTTGGATAAGGGTTAAACTGGCAGGATTGTTTAGAAAACAAAGGAGAAAATCATGAATAAAGCCGTTACATTGTTGTTCTTAGTATCTGTGTTTGGTGTCTCTGCAATTGCTGATGACAAAACAACTTACTTTAAAAGTGAAGTTGCCGGGCAAGACCTGCCATTCAGCGATGCTGCGCTGGTCGGAAATACGTTATACATTTCTGGTAAGGGAGGCGTTTTACCAGGGACTCGGACGGTTCCTAAAGACCCCAAAGAGGAAGCTCGTTTGTTGATGGAAGATTTTAAGACGACGTTAGAACGAGTCGATATGACAATGGATGATTTGGTTTATGTGACCGTTTACTGCACTGACTTGAGCTTGTACTCGGGTTTCAACGAGGTATATCGAAGCTATTTCTCAAAGGACTTTCCACCTAGAGCATTTGTTGGCTCAGGCCCGCTTTTATTTGGTCTGCGATTTGAGATGCAAGGGATTGCGGTTAGACAGGACTAGACAATATCTTGAATTGCTAAGTTTAATGAACCATTTGGCGAACCGGATGGTTGAATTTGAGACTTTTGAGACGTCGACGATCATCTTGATTATTAATTGATCCTTAGCTGATCGGCATAACCCAGATCGGAGATGTCCAAGCGCGTTCTTGTAGCGTCTTTTTAAGGTCAGGGCGCGGTTCTACGCCGGCCTTGATTGCATCCCATGTCGACCATCGGCAAGTGGGGTTTTCCAAAGCTCGGGCATAATAGAAGGCGCGATGTTCAGGGTTGTGATCCGGATCCTTCCAAACAACTTCTAGATTAGGCGCGCCAACGCTCTGAGTAATAGAACAGTCGCTGAGGTCAACCTTAGCACCATTGTCCGGACAGCGGTGAGTGACCGGGTCTACTTGCCCTCCATCTGAACATGCTACATCGTAGACCTGTTCGTGAGTTTTTCCTGAGGCTACCCAACCTTTAACGATTTGCAGTCTCTGAAGAGCCGCCGAATTAGGGTCTTGAAGAGCGCTCGCAACGAGAATCGGAGCACGGCCGTCGGCCCCGTGCAGTTCTGCGCCCATGGGAACTCCTTTAGCATATCGGTCTGCTATCTCATCGTCTTCATGGTAATCATAGCCTGCAAAAAGCCGAATTTTGATCCGAGGCCCCGAGGTGGCAAAAACCTCTTTGCGGCGTAATGCTTCGTAAAGCGCTTCTCGCGTATTTTCCTCGGCCCAAACACCGGTGAGTCCGGAAGCGCTCCAGGTCTCATAACCTCCCGTTGCATAGTTTCGTCCATTGATCTCTTCTACATTGAGTCGTCCTGCTGATCGAATGACTTCGGCGGTACCTGCATCAATGGGTACTGAGCCTCGCCGTTCGCCATCCGCGTCTAACAGCCCCACTTTTGAGAAAAAGTTAGATTCATCAAGTGAAGATGCGCCAACATGAGTGTCTGTAGCGCCTACAAGCCCAAACTGATAAGCATTAGTTATCCCTGCCTCTGCTAGAGCTAAACCATCTAGGAGCGCCTCGCGTGCATAAGATCCCTTTGGTTCGCTGGGCAAGTTTGTTGCCACTCGGTATGGCATGATTTCAAAATCGGCCCACTCGTCGGAGTCAGATAGGAAGGGGTGCGTTTCTGAAGTCCCTTTGACCTGCGTAACCTCGACCAGAGGCTCATTGCGGATTCGCTTGCGGGCCCAGGCGTCATCGACAGGATTACTGGCCCAGTCAACTAACTTGAACATCTGCCCATTAGAGCCGTTAGAGTTATGAGGAATAGCTAAGGCTTCAATCCCGTTTTGTCTGAGTCCATCCATCCAATCCCATAGGCCCTCGGGGTTCTGGCTATGAAATCTTGAAAAGGGCATTGCTGGAAGGCGATCAGCTCCTTGGAATATGACATTTCTATGAAGATTGCCTCGGTCATCTGTCGACGATGTGAATTCGTAAGCGACGAAAGTGGTAAAATCGCCGGGGTCATTGAACGCCTCTGCGGCACGTATAGTATCTGTCCACGCATCTTTAGCGATTTGGTTGACTAAATCAGGGTCGATGCTGCCGCTGGCAACCTTGGCTAACGTATCGGGTAGGAAAGTACTGAATGCCGTTATTCGTTGGGGTACGCTTTCGAAGTTTTGATTTTCCGGTGCATTTAAATTGTGCAGGCCTTGTACATGGTCCT
>CAJWGQ010000252.1 GCA_913041025.1 uncultured Gammaproteobacteria bacterium
GTTCGATTAGGAAAGTTCCTGTGATAGTGGTGGGCAACATCACCACAGGCGGCACTGGTAAAACGCCCTTTGTTGGTTGGCTTGTAGAAGAGCTCAGAAAAATCGGATACGAACCCGGTGTAGTTTTAAGGGGCTATGGGGGCAGCGCTTCTAGAACTGCTTCGTTGCTCGATAAGAATGCTGAGCCGCAAGATTTTGGTGATGAGGCGGTGATGCTCAAGAATCGTTATGATTGTGCGGTAGCAGTGGGGCATGATCGCTCTGACGCGGCGGCTCTTCTCGAAAAGGCGGGTATTGATATTATTGTCTCTGATGATGGGCTGCAGCACTATGCGCTGGAAAGAGAAATAGAGATTGCGATATTGGATGGTCAAAGAGGGCTGGGGAACGGGCTTCTTCTTCCTGCGGGTCCACTCAGAGAAAAAGTCGATCGCCTTACTGAAGTTGATTGGGTTGTTTGTAACAGCAGACCGTTGGAACTGGTAAAAGAAGAAACGGTGATGGAGCTATCGGTTGACGGCTTTATGAATCTTGAGACTGGCCAGGGTATAGAAATAGCTGCGATGCTCCTCAAACATAAACGTGTGAAGGCAGTTTGCGGTATCGGAAATCCACATCGGTTTTTAAATAGCTTAGGTGATCTAGGGTTTGTTGTTGATCCGCATGTCTTTAAGGACCATCACGTATTTGTTGAATCTGATTTGGTTTTTGAAGACGAAGTCCCGATTGTTTGTACCGAGAAAGACGCGATTAAAATCAGAAATCTGGGTGTTTCTAAGCAAAATATCTTTTATTTAAAGGTTTCCGTCTTGATGTCTCCCGAGGCAAGCAAAAAGCTTGTGAGCCTTCTATCTACAAGAGAGATCGAACCGCTCCATCGCGGAGACCAGAATCGTGAGACAAAACTGAAATAGCGAGCATGAGTAAAGTACACCTCGTAATACCTGCGCGATTAGGCTCAACCCGTCTACCGAGAAAGCCGCTTATTGAGATTGCAGGGAAGCCTATGATCGTTTGGGTCGCCGAGAGAGCAAGTTTGGTAGAAGCAGATGACCTAACTATTGCTGTCGATGATCAAGAGGTCCTGAATGTGGTTAGAGATCATGGCTTCGAATGTCTTTTGACATCAAAAGATCATCGATCCGGGTCTGATCGAGTATTGGAGGTCGCGTCTAAAATGGGTTGGAGAGACGACGATGTTCTTGTCAACGTGCAGGGAGACGAGCCTCTTCTTCCCGCCCATATCGTTAACCAGTTAATCGACTTTATGATACCAGAGCAGGTCCCTGTTATTGAATTTGCCACTGTCTCTGAGCCGATTCGCTATCAAAACGAATTTGAAAACCCAAATTGTGTCAAGCTGGTGACCGATCGAGACGGCGTCGCGCTATATTTTTCCCGTGCGCCAATCCCGTTCCCCCGGGATGAAAGTGTTCTTGAGGCTGCTTCAAGAAGCGAAGAAATACATTTATTGAAAATAGACTATCCAGTAAAGCGACACGTGGGGATATATGGCTTCAGGATACATGCCCTAAGAGAGTTCTCAGCTCTCCCCGAGTCTGGTCTCGAACTCCTGGAAAAGCTAGAGCAGCTCAGATGGCTAGAAGCCGGACGAAAAATCCACGTAATCCACAGCGAGGAACCCCTCCCGGGTGGCGTCGACACTCCGGAAGACCTCGCCGCAGTTGAACTTTTACTATTAGAGAACCTAAAGTAAGAGTTTCTCTTACTTCGGAGCCATCCTTATTCCACCGTCGAGTCGAATGGTTTCTCCATTAAGGTAAGAGTTCTCGATTATCTGCTCGCTAAGTAGTGCGAATTCGGGTGGCAATCCTAAACGTTTAGGGTATTGGACCATATCGATCAGCGGGTCTCTGACCTGGTCTGGCGCGCCCGCCATCATCGGCGTATCAAAAATTCCTGGTGCTATGGTGCAGATCCTAACGCCTTGACGAGAGAGATCGCGGGCGATGGGAAGTGTCATTCCAGCAACACCAGCTTTGCTGGCAGAATAAGCAGCTTGGCCGATTTGGCCGTCAAAAGCGGCCACCGAAGCGGTATTTATGACTACGCCTCTCTCGAGTGCCTCGCCTTCAGGTTCGTTTAGCTGCATGATCGCCGCGCACTTGCTTAATACGGAGAAAGTGCCAATTAAGTTGACCTGGATGATGAAGTTGAATTTGTTGATGTCTAGCGCTCCGTCTTTTCCAACAGTCCTGGATGCTGCACCGATTCCTGCGCAATTCACGTTAATGTGAATAGTGCCGAAGTCATTTTTTACAGATTCAATTGCGGTTGTTACTGATGCATCCTCGGTTACGTTGACCTCGTATGCTTTTGCGTCACCAAGTTCTGAAGCAGTTTGCTCAGCCAAATCTTTGTTGAGATCTAGCACGGCGACCTTGCCGCCTTTTGCGATGATTTTTTCCGCGGTCGCTCTTCCCAATCCTGAGGCGCCGCCTGTAATTACGGCCACTTTTCCTTCAATATTCACAGTTAAATCTTCCCTTATGCCGAGTTATTGATATGAGACATAATAACACAAATAACGGTACTGCCTTAGCGGTGGGGTGCATGTGATGCACTATATCTCTGATTTTTTAGGTGACAATGAGGCAACAAAGTGGATGGCTTACTTTCAGTCAGGTGGAATAAGTTGGGCCCAAGAAACTTTTTCAATCTATGGTCGAAAGGTAAAGGTGCCTAGAAAGAGTTTTTTTTACGGTGACGATGGACTCAATTATAGATACACCGGCATAGATCACTTAGGTCGTGGTTGGCCTTCGGAGTTACTCACTTTGAAATCCCAGATTGAAAAACAAAGCCGCTCTAAATTTAACTTTTGTCTGGTTAACTATTATCGGATGGGCTTGGACTACATGGGTTGGCATAAAGACAATGAACAGAGCAGTGAGCGGCTTATTGCCTCGCTCAGCTTGGGTATGCCGCGTAAGTTTCGTATTCGATCGGACCAAAAGGTCGAAGATATATTGCTTGATAACGGCTCGTTGCTTATTTTTGATGGCTACCTTGAGCACACTCTGCCTCGAATGAAAAAGGTGAATCAGCCTAGGATCAACCTGACTTTTAGGACTTTAAAAACTTGAAGCTCGAAGAAAATTTTAGGGTTACAAACACCTTCGGGCTCAAGGCGCAGTCAACTGTCGGGTGCGCTGTCAGGTCAGTTGATGAGCTGAAGGCGCTAATGGCCAGTCCTGAGTATTTGAATAGTCAGTCGGTTGTCATCGGTTCTGGTTCGAACGTTATTGCAATGCCTGTAGTCGAAAAATTGGTCATTAAAATGTGTATTAAAGGTATTCATAGGGTCAAAGAAAATAAGGATTTTGTTTGGATGAAAGTTGGTGC
>CAJWGQ010000253.1 GCA_913041025.1 uncultured Gammaproteobacteria bacterium
GCGTCCTAGTCGATGCAGGAGTGCCGACCTATATGCTGAGCTACTTTACTCGTGATCGTGAGCGAGGCCCAAAAATGTCTCTCGAATTTGTTGTACACAAACTGACTCAGGATTCCGCACGAGTGTACGGCCTAAATGACCGCGGAGTTATCGCTCCAGGGTATAAAGCAGACTTGAATGTCATTGACTACGAAGGCTTGAAGTTAGAAAAACCTGAAATGATTTACGATCTGCCTGCCAACGGTAAACGATTGGTACAAAAGGCCCAGGGATATCGTATGACCATAAAAGCCGGCGTCATTACTTACGAAAATGGCGATCATACTGGGGCTCTGCCTGGGAAGCTGATTAGGGGTGGACAATCTCAACCCGCCGCCTAGCTGTTTAGGTGCTAGATTACCGAAAGGAAAGATATCTCTAGCGGAGTTGTAGCATCCTCAGCACTAGGTTTTGGATCATCCAGAACCTAGTACACCAGACTCTCTGAATTGGGCTATTTCCTCGTCGCTATACCCTGCTTGCTCTAAAATTTCGGTGTTGTGTTCACCTAATTTAGCCGCCAATTGCTCAGTCCTAACCGGCGTTGCCTCAAAAACTGCCGCTGGTCTGGGCTGTCTAACCTTACCCAGACCTGGATGATCATATTCAAAGAGCACCTCATTGACTTTTATCTGTTCTTGCTCGATCACTTCGGGCCTACTGAGTACCGGCGCGCTAGGCACTTCGCATTCATCTAATCGTGCCAGCCAATACTCCGAAGTGTTCGTCTTTAGCACTTCCGCTGTCATCTCGAGGCGCAGTTTGACATTGATACCTCGCGCTCGCGCACTCGCAAATCTCTCATCCGTCAACCAGTCCTCTTTATCGAGAGCCTTGCACATACCTTTCCACTCAGCGTCGGAGACCGCGCCCGCCGTAATGAAACCATCAGAAGTTTCATAAATTAAGTCTTTCGAACGCTGTCCCCGTTTTACGCGGTCTTCCTCTCCCACCAAAGTCAAACCTGCTAATCCTTCCTGCCATAGGTAAGCCACCATGACATCAAGCATCGCCACCTTGATGTGTTGACCTACTCCAGTCCGCTCTCTCGCAAGGAGAGCAGCTGTTATCGCCTGAGCGGCTGTGATACCGGTGGTTTTATCAGGAATTACCGTGCGAACCATGCGCGGACGATCCTGTTCATCTGTCGCCTGCAGATCAGCCAAACCAGACAAAGCCTGAATCACAGGATCATAAACACGTTTGTGGGCATAGGGTCCTTCTTCGCCGAAACCGCTCATTGAGACATAAATTATCTTGGGGTTTATTTCTCGTATCACCGACTCGCCCAAGCCCATTCCATCTATCGCACCCGGCCGAAAATTTTGCACGAACACATCTGCTTCTGCGGCCAGTCTCTTAACGATTCCGATGCCATCCTCGGACTTTAGGTCCAACGCGATTGAACGCTTACCTCTATTGGCCGTCAAAAAACCGGGTGTGACCCCACCACCCCCCATAGCTCGGATTACGTCCCCTTTCAAAGGTTCCACTTTAATCACGTCCGCTCCTTGGTCAGCAAGCAACACCGTTGCCACAGGCCCAGCCAAAACCCTGGACATGTCCAATACCTTAAACCCGCTCAGTGGTCCGCTCATCGTGGTCTACCCTTTTCTGAAACTAATTCTCCTAGGATACAACACATTAGCTTAGCTGTTTTATATCGACTTTTTCTTTACTTATGGAATAGCTTTCTCAGACCACTTAAGAAAAGAAGGAATTCCGCATTTAAGTCAAATGAAACATGCAGGCTGCTCTGAAAAAAATCAAAAAAGCACAACACTCGTGTCTCAGTAATCCCGCAGTTAGCGGCCGCAACTAGATCTAGGATCTCCAACACATAGTCGGCAAATTCATCTTTCAATTACGCTCGCAATTGCTCTAAGGTAGGACTAGAACAATTTACTGTTAACAAAAAGGCTATCGAAGAATGAAGATAGGAATGATGTTGGGGTTTGAAGAATCCATTAAGACAATCACCGATATTGCTCGGGGAGCAGAAAATGCTGGAATCGATACGCTTTATACTGTCGATGCTGGCAGAAGCGCCACCATCACGGCAGCAGCAGTTATCAATGCCACCGCCAAGGCTAGCGTTGGGACCTACATAGTCAACGCATATGCCCGAGAACCATGGATGACCGGGTTGGAAGCGAGAGACCTCAACGAGATTAGCGGTGGTCGCTTTATCTTGGGAGTAGGTACCGGGAACCTGCACTTCAATGATCTGTACATGGGCATCGATTCATCCCGATCCAAAGCCAAGATGCGCGACTTTATCCAGATCGTAAAAGCAGTGGTAAGCGGTAAAGCAGCGGAAAGAGTGCGCCACCAAGGGAATGCACACAGAATTAGATGGAGAGCAACTTGGGACCCCGTCACGCCAACATTGCCCGTCTATATGTCGGCCTCGGGACCAAACATGGTCCGCTTAGCTGGTGAAGTCTCTGACGGAGTAGGCATCGGTATTATGTCATCCGTCGAGTTTGTCAGGGACATCGTCCGTCCGAACGCCATCGCAGGGGCCGAGGAAGCAGGGCGAAATCCAGCATCTATTGCGTTTCCTACAGCTGCGACGCTGAGCGTGAACCAGGATGGAGATTTAGCAAGAGAAGCCAGCAGAAAATCGATCTGCAAGCTGTATCACCCGATACCTCACCCCTACTACGACTCGCAGCTGCGTCAGCTCGGTTTCGAAGAATTTGCCGATCAAGCCACTAAACTGATGCCTGCGGGCAAACAAAAAGAAGCAATGGCGCTTGTCCCTGAAGAGGTTATTGATACGATGACGATCACGGGCACCATCAAAGAGTGCGCTCAACGGATACAAGAATATCAGGGCGTATCAGACGAATTGATTCTGGCTCGAACCGGCCAGCGAGGCGATACCAACTCTATTGCGGACTATGAAGATCTCTTTCATCTAATTGATCAGGCTACCGACTGACCACTTTTTTGAGCACTATCAGATTTCATCTTGTAGATACCTGATTCTTCATAGGCTCCAGAGGTGCATCAACACGGAAACAATAATTTCAAATAGGCTTATCAAAATAGTTAATTACTAATTGATCAATGCGATCTATTTTTTTGGCGGCCATAGGACCAGCCAGCACTTTCATCAGACATTTAAAACTCAATGCCCTATATCTGATTCGCACCATAAGCCAGCAAAGCTAACCCTGAGGCCCAAAGACTACAAGCCAGCAAATCACAAAGTAAAAACACCAAAGGCTTTAAAC
>CAJWGQ010000254.1 GCA_913041025.1 uncultured Gammaproteobacteria bacterium
CTTAACCCATTTTAGCGAACGAATAATATCTAAAGTACCAAAATTGCCCGATGCATCTTCGTCATTGTCTTGTTCTAGTTTGGGATGACTAAACCACCCGAATACTCCCAGGCGATAGTTAATCGTAACCACAACCACTTCGCGATTAGCTGCTAACCAGGCGCCGCTATAGGTGCCACCGTCTCCAATGGTGTTGCCTCCTCCATGTATCCATACCATCACAGGCAAATCTACGGCGTTAGGAGGTGCCCAAATATTGAGAAATAGGCAGTCTTCGCTGCCGATCAATCCTTGTGATGTGGCATTTTCCGCCTCGACATTCGTTCCAGAGAATTGTGGACATGGTGAACCTGGAAGAAGAGTTTCTAGTAAGTCATAAGAGTGCTCAGGTGCCTGAGGGCTTTTCCATCGTAGATCATCGACCGGCGGTTTTGCGTAGGGTATGCCCTGCCAAGATCTTGCGCCATATTGATCAATGAATCCAACAACGTCGCCGTGGCGGGTATAGCGATAAGTGGTTTCATCTCTAAATTGTTTAACGGCTTCTTGCTCGTCGCTGCTGATGTATGAGACATACAGATTGGCGGAAAGCAATACAGCAAATGCAATACCAATTAAAATGAAACTCGCTCTTTTCAAAATACCTGCTTAGACCATTAGTGCTAGGACGTCTCAATAATACACGAGTAATCCGCTAACAAATCAGCATTATGTTTTTGCATTAAACGTATCATCAGTGATAGAAATATAGCCATTGATTGACAGAGGGTGGAGATACAATGAGTCAGTTTGATTTAGTGGTGCGCGCGGGAAGTGTCTTAGATGGCACCGGAACAGAGGCGTATACGGCAGATATCGGGGTGAAAGATGGAGCTATTCGAGAGATAGGGCGTATTAATTCGAAAACCTATCAAGAGATTGACGCTGACGGAGCGATCGTAACGCCCGGTTTTGTTGATATTCATACTCATTATGACGGTCAGGCGACCTGGTCTAATCGAATGTCGCCATCTAGTCACCATGGTGTAACTACCGCGGTGATGGGTAATTGCGGTGTTGGCTTCGCACCAGTTCGTTCGGAGGATCATGAACTTCTGATTGAACTGATGGAGGGGGTTGAGGATATTCCGGGAGTTGCCTTGCACGAAGGGCTCTCGTGGGATTGGGAGAGCTTCGAGGATTATATGGACCATTTATCCGCTCGCCAATTTGATATGGATATTGGAGCACAGCTTCCGCATGCGGCGATGAGAGTTTACGTGATGGGTCAGCGCGGCGCAGACCGTGAACCGGCAACTCCGCAGGATGTTGCCCAGATGAAAGCAATGACCAGTCGTGCGATCCAAGCAGGTGCTTTGGGTTTTACCACTTCTAGAACGTTAAATCATAGAAGTGCTAGAGGCGAGCCAACTCCAACTTTGAAAGCTGAAGCCGAAGAGCTGCTGGGTATTTCTGAGGGAATCAGGGACGTTGGCACTGGCGTTATAGAGATGATTTCCGATTTCGATGATCTCGATCTTGAGTTCGATTTGCTTAAATCGATGGTCAAGAAATCAGGCAGACCCATGTCGATATCGCTTGCTCAGGGCATAAGTCCGCACGGCTGGCGGAAAATGCTGGACAGGATCGAAAGTGCCAACCGGGATGGTTTTGTAATGCGAGGTCAAGTCGCACCTCGAGCAATTGGAATATTGCTGGGCCTGACCACGACTTTGTCTCCTTTTTCTTCAAGGCCTTCGTTTAGTGAACTGGGCAAGATGTCTGTTGAAGAAAAGTTGACGGCCCTCAAAGATCCCGATCGGAAAAAACGGATTTTGCAGGAAAGCCCGGGGCGAGGGTTCGAAAGATTATTCAAAATGATAGGGGAGGGTCGTAATCTCTGGTTAATGAGTGACCCCCCTGATTACGAGCCCTCTCCTGAAGCTAGTCTTCACGCTGTCGCGACAAAAGAAGGTAAGGAGGTTTGGTCATATATCTATGATTGTATGTTAGGAAATGATGGAAGGAATATTTTATATACGCCCTTCGCAAACTACGCTGAGCAAAATTTAGATTGTTGCCGAGACATGATACTTCATGAAAATACTGTAATGGGGCTGGGTGATGGAGGAGCTCATGTCGGAACTATTTGTGATGCGAGTTTCATTACTAGTCTTCTTACTCATTGGGGCCGCGATCGAGTCAGGGGTGAGCAGATTGATTTGCCTACTTTGGTAAAAAGCCAAACTCGGGATACTGCTCTTGCTGTGGATTTGTCTGATAGGGGAACTCTTGAGTTGGGGAAACGTGCAGACCTTAACGTGATTGATTTCGAAAATCTAAACGTTTCAGTTCCAGAGATTGTTCATGATTTGCCGGCAGGTGGAGCAAGGCTACAGCAAAAGTCAGAGGGTTACTTGGCTACGATATGCCATGGAAGTGTCACGTATCGTTTTGGACATGAGACTGAACATCTTCCTGGTCGATTAATTAGAAAACCTGGTGTTGCTTAATGAATGGTCCTCTGCAGCATTTAAGGGTGCTCGATTTAACGATTGCTAGAGCGGGACCGACAGCGGTGCGCTTGCTCGCAGATTGGGGCGCCGAGGTCATAAAGATCGAGCCCCCGCCAAGAAAGGATGGTCAGGGTAATTCCGTCACTGGGGGAAGGAGAGGCCCCGATGAGCAGAATCTCCATCGAAATAAGAGATCGCTGGCGATTAATTTAAAGAAGCCAGACGGGCAAAAGCTTTTTCATGACTTGGTTAAACAGGCAGACGTCATAGTTGAGAACTTTCGTAGTGACGTTAAATATCGACTGAGCGTAGATTACGAAACAGTCAAAGCGATCAAGCCAGACATTATTTACGCGAGCATCTCAGGTTTTGGACAAGATGGACCCTACGCAACGAGACCCGGAGTGGATCAGATTATCCAGGGTATGAGTGGACTGATGTCCGTTACCGGAGAGCCAGGGCGCGGACCGATGCGAGTCGGAGTTGCGATAAGTGATACTTCGGCCGGCATGTTTCTGGGGCAAGGGATTCTCCTCGCTTTACTGCATCGCGAAAGAACCGGTGAAGGGCAGTGGGTGCACACGTCGTTGCTTGAGGCAATGATGTCGAAACTCGATTTTCAAGGTGCTCGTTACACGATGAAAGGGGAGGTCGCAGATCAGCAGGGAAATGACCACCCAACTCAGGTACCAATGGGTACTTTTGAGGCTAAAGATGGCTTCGTTAACATTGCTGCCTTTG
>CAJWGQ010000255.1 GCA_913041025.1 uncultured Gammaproteobacteria bacterium
AGCGGCTTGGCTGATCCCAGTACCCTTACAGATTAAAACTAAGTGTTTTTCATCCGTTGGATACCCAACGGACCCTTGTGGTGAAGAGGCGTCTACCGTTTGTTGGTCGAGCATCTCTTCTAACAAAAGGGAATCGGGATTACTAGGCTCAGGCCTATAGATTACTTTTAGGTTTGGCAGTTCAAGCGGGCTGGAAGCGATTGTTAATGGTATTTCTTTACCGAGTGGTGAAACTAGGTTTAGGTACTGACCGCATTGGAAGAAGAATTCGTTGTTAGAGAGAGTTGCAAAGCGGTAGCGACCCGCTAAATTGGAAAGTACTTCGAAGCGAAAGGTCTTCTCCAATTTTTATGGACTTGTATTTAGCGCTTCATCGAGTTGAAAAACTCTTCGTTTGTCTTGCTGTCTTTAAGCTTGTCCAATATAAATTCAATTGCGGCAATGTCGTCCATATCATGAAGTAATTTGCGAAGAATCCAGACTCTCTGTAGTTCTTCCTCCCCCATCAGGAGTTCTTCTCGCCGCGTGGCTGAGCGTCTAATATTAATGGCTGGGTAAACGCGTTTCTCAGCGATTTTTCTTTCCAGGTGTAGCTCTTGGTTACCAGTTCCTTTGAATTCTTCGTATATAACCTCGTCCATTTTCGAACCTGTATCTACCAGAGCTGTTGCCACTATTGTCAGACTGCCCCCCTCCTCTATGTTCCTTGCCGCTCCAAAGAACCTCTTGGGCCTTTCAAGCGCATGGGAATCGACACCACCAGTTAGCACCTTTCCAGAGGAAGGCACTATCGTGTTGTAGGCTCGAGCGAGACGCGTGATTGAGTCTAGTAAAATAACGACGTCTTTTTTGTTTTCTACAAGTCTTTTGGCTTTTTCTATCACCATTTCGGCGACTTGAACATGGCGAGAAGGCGGCTCGTCAAAAGTTGAGGCTACTACCTCCCCTCTTACCGACCTTTGCATTTCAGTTACCTCTTCGGGACGCTCGTCGATCAACAGTACGATCAAAACGGTTTCGGGGTTATTAACCGTTATTGATTGGGCTATGTTTTGTAAAACTAAGGTTTTGCCTGCCTTTGGGGGGGATACCACTAGAGCGCGTTGTCCTTTTCCTATTGGCGCTATCAAGTCGACGATTCTCGCCGATAAGTCTTCTGTGCTTCCATTGCCTCTCTCGAGAACTAGCCTATCGTCAGGAAAGAGAGGGGTTAGGTTTTCAAATAGTACCTTGTGCTTGTTGTTGTTGGTTTCGCTGAAGTTGATTTCGTCTACTTTAAGCAAAGCGAAATATCGTTCACCGTCTTTAGGTGGGCGTATTTTGCCGGCTATGCTATCGCCAGTACGAAGGTTAAATCTTCGAATTTGGCTGGGTGACACATAGATATCGTCAGGGCCGGCTAGATAGGATCCCTCTGGAGATCTCAAAAACCCAAATCCGTCTTGAAGAATTTCTAAAGTGCCTTCACCGTAGATGTCTTCACCGCCTTTAGACTGCTTTCGAACGATTGCAGCAATTACTTCTTGTTTCCTCGATCTGCCAACGTTCTCGAGTTCCATCGACCGAGCCATATCGATCAATTCAGTGACAGGTTTACGTTTTAGTTCTGATAAGTTCATAGCCATTTGAAAAAGCCAATATTGTTAAGTTAGAAGGTTTAAACGAGGTATCTGAACTTTGCCAGATGCTCATCAAAGACGGGGTGATTAAAGTTGTTTATTTTTTTGCTCAGAGTAAATCGAGCGTTTCTATTCCCTTAGTTTAGTTATTTCAGAGCCTAGGTCAAGCTTGGTCGTAGCCTGACCTGTTCTCCAACGTGAGGTGGTGTGAGACCGTTGAATTAGATATTGCTATCTAAAAAAGCCTGTAATTGGGACTTCGATAAAGCACCGACCTTTGTAGCCTCTACTTCTCCGTTCTTAAACAACATTAAAGTGGGGATTCCTCTTATGCCATATTTTGGAGGTGTTTCTTGATTTGCGTCCACATCAATTTTGCAAATCTTGAGGCGGTCTGTGTACTCGCTAGCTACCTCATCAAGTATTGGTGCGATCATTTTACATGGTCCGCACCATTCTGCCCAGTAATCTACTAGAACTGGGGTATCTGAGTTAATTACGTCATCCTGAAAATTTGCATCAGACGTATGAATTATATTCTCGTTCATTTATTTATTGGTCCTTGCCCGAAAGAGATCCTAGTTTAGCCTATCTTTTTGATATTAGACCATCAGTTATTTTGCAGTTGGGCAAATTCCTTAGCGAAGTAAGTCAAAATACCGCTCGCTCCTGCCCTCTTAAAGCACATTAGAGACTCAAAAAGCACCTCTTTATCTATCCATCCTTTGTCTATTGCTGCCTTGTGCATCGAATACTCTCCGCTAACCTGGTAAGCAAATACTGGAACATCGAATTTATCTTTTACCCTTTGAATAACATCTAAGTAGGGTAATCCTGGCTTTACCATGACCATGTCTGCTCCCTCAGAAAGGTCTAATGCGATCTCGTGTAGGGCTTCGTCTGAGTTAGCAGGGTCCATTTGATAAGTCTTTTTGTCACCTTTTAGTGTTTTGTTCGCGCCAACCGCGTCCCGAAAGGGTCCATAATATTTCGATGCATATTTTGCGGAATAGGCCATGATTAGCGTTAAATTGTGGTTATTGAGATCCAGTTGATTTCGAATCTCCCCTACCCTGCCGTCCATCATATCCGAGGGAGCAATAATATCTGAACCAGCCTCGGCACATACTAACGCTTGCTCGCAGAGTATTTTGACTGTTTCGTCATTCAGTATATAGCCGCTGTCGCTTAAAAGACCGTCATGTCCGTGGTTTGTATAGGGATCCAGTGCTACGTCAGTCATAACGCCTAGCTCGGGAAGCTGTTTTTTAATTTCTCTGACTGCTCTCGGCACCAAGCCCTCTCGATTTGTCGCCTCGCTCCCCTTGGTATCTCTTAAACTCGGTTCAATATTGGGGAAGATTGCTATTGCTGGGATACCTAGTCTATGAGCTTCCTCCGCTTCTTTGAGAAATTTATCGAGTGAGTGTCTGGCAATTCCAGGCATCGAATCTATCTGTTCGATTTTATTTTTTCCGTCGATCAGGAACATAGGATAGATCAGATCAGAAGTGTCGATTTTGTTTTCGCTCACTAACTTTCTGATAAATTCTGTTGAACGATTTCTTCTCAGTCGTGTAGTCGGGAATTTTCGATTCATTGATATTTCGC
>CAJWGQ010000256.1 GCA_913041025.1 uncultured Gammaproteobacteria bacterium
ACCATCAAAGCCAGCATAAGATCGCTGAAGTGCTCTCTGACCTCCAGAGCATGGATGCCTCGGCTCTCAAGGCAGCCTATAAGACGCGCTTGAAAAGCGGCCCCCCCGAGGGGAGTGTCGGCGCTGGGCTAGGATTTATTGAGATAGCTAGGCGAAGCTCGAGGTTCGACTACTCCTTCGAGCAACATAAGGGTACTACATTATTTTTATATCGTGGTTGGGTTGAACCCACAAACTAGCAAGCTACGTCCGGACTGTTTTCTAGGTGCTTATTCAATTTTTCTAGCGCATTTTCCAATGATAATTTCAAATCCTTCGACTCATTCGCTGAAAGGTCGCAAAGCTTTGCGTTGAACTGACTACTTTCCATTCTTATAGAAAGAATAGACTCATCATTCGTTTCATTGAATACCTTAAACGTGCGCACTGGTTGAGTGATACCCTTTAACTTGATTTTGTCCGACTCGACACATGGCACTTCGTCTTTTATTAGATTATAAGTGTCATAGGACAAAAGAATAGAATTTGCTTCGGCTGCCGATTCTAGCCTAGCAGCCATATTTACACCGCCTCCGATAACTGTGTAGTCCATCCGATTCTCGGACCCAAAGTTCCCTACCGTACAATAGCCGGTATTTATTCCCATTCGGCTTTGGAAAGGTTCCTGAAGCCCAAATTGGCCCCACTCGTTGGAGAGTTCGTCTAGTCTATTTTGCATTTCGATCGCCATCTGGACGCATCGTCTGGCATCTTCCTTTATTCCTTGGCTCTCTGGGTCACCAAAAAAAATCATGATCGCATCACCGATATACTTATCGATTGTAGCCCCAAAATCTAGCGCAATCGCTGACATCTCATCAAGATAGTAATTTAAAGCTGCTGTGAGATCTTCAGATTCTAACGTCTCAGTAATCGGTGTAAAACCGACGAGATCTGAAAAGAATATCGTCAGTTTTTTTCGATAGCTGACTAGGCTAACCTGCTGCTTTCCGCTGAAGATTGACTCATAGACTTGGGGGGAAAGATATTTTGCAAGTTGAGCGGAGAGTTTTTCGAGCTGCCTGCTTTTTTCTTGTGCCTCTTGAGCAAGGCTATTGAGCTTTTCTTCGCTTCGATCTGCATGACGTACCAGACGGCGAGTCGTTTTAAGGAGTTTTTCATACTCACGAAGCAAGACTTGGTGGTCTTGCAGAACGGTATCAACGATTGACGATTCCGCGACCAGCCTTGAATTCTCGATGACCTGAAGTTCGTGCTGAAAGATACCCTGTTTGGTACTCACTTTAATTCGACCTCATGTCCCTCTTGGGCTAAATGAAAACGAGTACAATCGTCTGAGATTTTATTTTTTTTCAGGGCGTGCCGAAACGCGTTTTCTAGAGCCTTGTCGGTCCTCCTTGGCTCATGATGCGTAAAGTAAACATGCTTACAATTTGCTTCGAGACCGGCTCTAATGCTGGAATCAAAGGTTCCATGACCCCACCCCTTTTTTGTTTTGTATTCTTCGTCAGTGTAGGCGGTATCAATGATCAGCGTATCGCTGTCTCCAATAAAATCAAAAGTCTGATTCCTGCGGTTTTCTACTTCGCTTTGGCGGTGTTCCCAAGCCGAATCATCTTCTTTCAAGTCGTTTGACATCCATTCATGGTCTCCGGTAAATACCAGACTATGATTAGCGTCCTCAACTCGGTAGCCTAGGTTGATAATGGGGTGGTTGAACTGGAAGCTGGAGACTTTGAGTGCTCCCACTTCGATTTCTGAACCTTCTTCAATATCAATGAAATTGATTTGCGCACTCAAGTCCTCTAGCTGAATTGGAAAGAAGTGCCGATCCATCTGCTTAGTGAGTCGTTCTTTTATGCCAAGTCCGGATTCGAGATCTATCGCGCCAAATATATTGATTTTAAAGTTGGAGAGAAAACTTGGCTGAAACATGGGCAAACCTTGAATATGGTCCCAGTGGGTGTGGGAAATAAAGATATTGATCTCTGTTTGATCTCTTGTCATAAGACTTTGCCCGAGCTGATAGATACCGGTTCCGGCATCAAGAATGACCATCTCGTTGTTGTTGCCACGGATTTCAATGCAGGTTGTGTTGCCACCATATTTGATGGTATCTCGTCCGGGCACAGGAATTGAGCCTCTTACACCCCAGAATCTAAAAAACAAAGTCTGCCTCCTGCAACGTTTTTAACAATTCTCGGTCAACGATAGCCACTTTTGTTTCCTTGTCCAACTAGAATTCATAATCAAAGCTTGAAAAAAATAGAGTTGAAACTCGCTACAGCCCTCAATATAAAGTGTTGGCCACACAATAGTCCACACTTCAATTTTCAATCTTTTTATATATTCAAGGTTAAAAACGCATATATCAAATTCCTAACGTGTATTTTCTATGATTTTCAAATAGATAGTAATTAAAGTTTATTTTAATTCATCTTTGAATAGATGTATACTTCCCCCATGACGGAGTCCAGCGAACCATTGAATTATGCATGAGTCCATTAGACAGTTTGTTTTGCTAGGGTTGCTTCTTTCCTTTTTGTCATTTCAGGCGACTGGAGAAATTCTCGCGACCAATGTCGGCTACTACGAGGAAGACGGAGAGAAAGTAACCGTGGAGTGCTCTTTGATGGGTGCGGGTGCATTGCGTTACCCCCCCAAGGCCAGAAAATACAAGTATGTCGGTGAAGTGATAGTAGGATTTTCTATTGGTCCAGATGGTAAAGTGGTAGATCCTGTTATCTTGGAAAGTCAGCCTCCCGGCATTTTCGAACGATCCGCCCTGAAATACGTTCGCTCCTGGCGTTATGCCCCTCCAGAACATGATGGCAATAATGTAAAGGTTGATGATGTTGCTGTTCGTATCGCCTTTCAGCCGGGACGTTGAAACCGTGCTTGGTCAGTCGCAATGAACACTAGAGGGCAATTGATTGCGCTCACGATTCTTGGAAACGTAGTTATTGCAGCAATATTTCTTGCTTTGTCCTCAAATCAACTGACGCAGCAAGAATCCGCAAACCTTGATGCATCTGCCATGGTTTACCAGCAGGCTTGGAATACCGCTTCGTCAGAGTGGTACGAGGAATCAATAGGGAGTTGGCACCCTC
>CAJWGQ010000257.1 GCA_913041025.1 uncultured Gammaproteobacteria bacterium
TTTTCATTTCGAAGCTCCGTTGAGATTTAAAAATACCGTCGGCGTTTTAGCAGGGTGATGACATCCTGTCCATGAAGCAATGTACTAACTACGTTCTAGTAGTTCTATATGCTGTTTTCAAAAGCTTTATTAAAGGCCTTCACTGCAGCTGCCTCGCCCTCTGGATGATTCCAAATACCATCAATTACAGCCAGAAAATCAACCCCCGCTCTAATGAGAGGTCGGCAATTCTCAGTTGTTATGCCACCGATTGCCACGGAGGGTATTGCAGTCATCTCCTTCCACCACCGCACTGTCTCTAATTTTGCTGGAGTTGTTTCTAGTTTTGTGTTTGTGGGGAAAAATGCTCCAAATGCGACATATTCGGCACCATTATCAGCGGCTTCTATTGCCAGATGTCTGGAATTTTTGCAGGTAACTCCAATGATGCGATCCTGCCCAATCATTCCTCGCGTTGTTTTATAATTGGCATCGTCTTGACCGATATGTACACCGTCGCATCCTGTTATGACGGCTAGATCAGGTCTATCGTTCATTATCAACGGCGTTTCATAACTATGGCAAACAGGTAGAAGCATCTCCGCAGCCATTTTAATTGCGTCGTCGTTGACGTTTTTTAGGCGCAATTGCATACATGCAACAGGTCCCGCATCAAACACCCCCTTTAATCGTTCCAAAAACGGTTTTGGGTCAAACTTAGGTGGTGTGATCAAATAGAGTTGACATTTTGACGTATTATTCATTCAAGTAGTCGGGGCATTCTTTGAAAATAAGTTCTGGACGCGATATTTTTTATTTTTTGTGCTTATATATATTTATGATCTTGTTGAGCATTGAAGTAGCTTCTGCTCTGGGACGTTGGAATGTGTTGCGGCCTATTATTGATCCTGAAGCCCCCCCATCGCGGAGTTGGGAAATTTCAGAAAACAATCCCTCCAAATCTTTGGCTTCGCCTCCAGAAAAGACAACCAGTCTCCGTCCATTAAAAGACGATTGCACAACATGCCTTATGCGATCACTTAAGGTATCAATTTTTATTCCATTACTTTCGTAGGCTTTCTTGGCTGCTTCTAATTCAAGATGCTTTGTTGGAGGTTTTACTTTTATTATATGAGCGCCAGATAGGGCCGCCATGTGAGCAGCATATGCAACTATGTCAATAGCAGTTTCCCCTTGCTTTGAAAGGCCTCCACCTCGAGGGTAAGACCAAAGCACAACTGCTAAACCGAATGCTTTTGCTTCTTCAGCTATTTCTTTGAAATCAGTCATCATATCAAACGCAGCATCCGAACCAGGATAAATCGTATACCCCACAGCGGAGCAACCCAGTCGGAGAGCTTCTTGAACTGAACCAGTTATCGCTTGGCTTGGGGCATCTTTCTCACGGGACAGGCTGTTAGAGCTATTGAGCTTCATTATGGTAGGTATCTGTCCCGCGAAAGAGTCTGCACTTGCTTCTATCATTCCGAGGGGAGCTGCATGGGCAGACAGCCCCGCGTCTAGAGCCAATTGGAAATGATAACGCGGATCGTAGCCGTCTGGATTTGGTGCAAAGCTCCTTGCCGGTCCGTGCTCAAAGCCTTGATCGACTGGTAATATCACTATTTTGCCTGTTCCGCCTAGCCGACCTTGCATCAATATTCGAGCTAAATTTGCTTTTGTGCCAGGTGAGTCGCTCTCATAATTATCAAGTATTTTTTTTACAGCTCTGGTAATTCTCATTTTTGTTCTTTCCTATTTTCGTAAAATCCAAACTACTCTATTCATAATGTCTTAGCTACAACCGCGGCAGTGTCGGACATGCGGTTTGAAAAACCCCATTCATTATCGTACCAGGATAGTACTCTCACCAATCCACCATCGATCACCTGAGTTTGACTTAGATCGAATGTTGAACTGTGGGGATTGTGATTGAAGTCAACAGATACTAATGGCTCGTTATTTGTACCAAGTACCCCCTTTAATGATCCTTTCTCAGAAGCTGATATAATCGCTTCATTTATCTCAGTAATCGTAGTTTTACGTTTAGCAATAAATTTAAAATCTATTAGACTTACGTTAGATGTGGGTACTCGGATAGCTGTGCCATCAAGTTTCCCCGAGAGTTCGGGCATCACTAAACCCACTGCTTTTGCAGCCCCTGTAGATGTAGGAATCATAGACGTCGCTGCGGAACGTGCTCTGTGTAAATCGCCATGATAGGTATCCAAGGTTGGTTGATCGCTCGTGAACGCGTGAATGGTAGTCATATAACCCGACTCAATGCCGATTGCGTTGTTTAAAACAAAGGCGACAGGTGCTAGGCAGTTAGTAGTGCAAGAGGCGTTGGAAATTACCGTATGCTCGGAGGTGATTTTATCGTGGTTTACTCCATAGACTACTGTGATATCTGCTCCGTTGGCAGGAGCAGATATCACAACTCTCTTAGCACCGGCCTCAAGGTGCAAAGCTGCTTTTTCACGATTAGTGAAAATGCCTGTGCATTCAAGAACAATGTCTACATCTAACGCCTTATGGGGTAGTTGGGCAGGATCACGTTCTGATGTCACCTTAATAGGGCCCTTGCCCAGATCAATTGTATCGTTTTTTACAATAATTTCACCCGGAAATGGGCCATGGTTGCTGTCCCACTTTAGCAAATGGGCATTCGCTTCTACCGAGCCAAGATCATTGATAGCAACAATTCTTAAGTCTTCTCTATCACTCTCATAGAGGGCCCGTAACACTAAACGGCCGATTCGGCCAAATCCATTAATTGCAACATTTACGGCCATATTTTTCCTCCAGGCGGTTGTTTCTATTTTTCACTTATTGTTAGCAGAAAATTAGCTCATGGCTGCTTCAACTATAGCGTCTTTCGTAATATTAAAATGCTTGTACAATCCAGTGGCTGGCGCTGAAGCGCCAAACCCATCCATTCCAATGAAATGACCTTTATCTGAAAGTTTTTTATCCCAACTTTGGCGGATCCCTGCCTCGACTACTATGAGTTTTGATCTAGGATCAATAACGGATTCTTGGTAGCTTTTACTTTGTATATCAAAGAGTTCACAGCATGGCATTGAGACGACACTTGTCGCTAAATTTTCCT
>CAJWGQ010000258.1 GCA_913041025.1 uncultured Gammaproteobacteria bacterium
AGCTGGGACAACTCGACTATGACCAATGCTCCCGGTCAGTCTGGAGACCCAAAGTCGATTTTTTACGACAACTTATTAGAGGGCTGGGCAAAAGAAGGGAGCTTTCCGTTAATCTATAGTCGAAAAAAGATCGAAGAGAACTTGGCTCTCAAGATTGATCTTCTCCCCGCAAAAAACCAGAGTAACCAATAAAAGCGTGGGCACTTTATTAATCATTCAGTACTTCTAAAACTTTCCGATGCAGAGTCAAATTGGCGCTCGCGACTACATCCCCGCCCATACTAGGATTTCCTCCATCAAAAGTTGTTATCTCGCCACCGGCTCCTTTAATTATCGGTATGAGCGCCTGGATATCGTACGGCTTTAACCCCGGGTCGATGGCTACATCCAGTCCTCCCATAGCTAATGCACAATAGGAATAGCAATCACCGCCAAGCCGGCAAACTCTGACTGCGTTCCTGAGTTTGAGAAACTTCTCTTTCAGAGCTTCGTCAAATAGAGTTTCATCGGTACTGCCCAGGAAAGCTAATTTCAAATCAACACAGGAGCTCGTCTTCAAGGGCTTCTCTCTTTCATTCCCCCTTTGGAGCCAACTGCTATTAGCAACACCATAAAACAACTCTCCAGTATAAGGTTGATAGGCGACCCCCAACACAGGTGTCTCACCATCAAAAAGCGCTAAAAGCATTCCCCAGTGCAGCATTCCAGCCATGAACCCTCGAGTGCCGTCTATCGGATCAATAACCCAGGTCAAACCATTACCCACGGCATAACCCTCTTCCTCGCCAAATACTCCATGGTGAGGATAATGTTTAGCAATTTCTTCGCGGATCAACGCTTCCGATTTTCTATCAGCCAAGGTGACAGGGTCGTAGCCTACAGTTATTTTATTTTCACCGTCCAAGTTACTACGAAACAACGGAAGGATCTCTTTCCCCGCTAGTTGCAACGTGTTTTTAGCAAACCGCAAGCCTTCCTCTAGATCTTCCTGACTCAGCGGAATTTTTTCTGAATGTTTTAATTGCGCCATTTATCTCTATTCAAGACCTCAACTTCACCTAGTATAATGTGCTTCATCACTTTAAGAGCGTTCTGTTCCGCGACAAATTGTATCGATCAAAACGCAAGTCTCTCCACTATGAATATTAGTCATTTCTCGACATTTCACAGGCGGTTAATCTCCATTTCAGTCTTAGTAGTTCTAACCCTGATCTTTGTGCCTTTATCGCCGCTCTTGTTAACTACAGTTTTCGTGGTTTCCAAACTGACCCGTTATTCGAGCCTAATACACGCGCTGCTTTTTTTCTACGGATACCTCTTTTTCGAATGTATCGGAGTTCTAGCGCTTACCAAAAACTGGCTCATCGATCGTAAAAAAGAGAACTTTCTGGTCAAAACAAGAAACATACAAAACTGGTGGGGCTCTGGGTTACTCAAACTGGGAAAATGGATCTACAAGCTTGATTTTCAGGTATCCGGCGAGGAAAGCATTTATGGGCGGAGCGCGATACTCATGCCAAGGCACACTAGCTTGGGCGATACAGTTTTACCAATTGTTTTCTTTGCCCATAACCGAAATGAAGGATTAAGGTACATCCTGAAAAAAGAATTACTGATGCTCCCCTGCCTCGACATTGCAGGGAACAGACTACCCAATCTTTTTATCGACCGTTCGGGTCAAGACACGAGCCGAGAACTAAATTCAATAGCCAATCTATTGCAAAATACCCCAGATAGAGAATCCTTGCTCATATACCCGGAAGGGACCCGAAGTTCTCAATCTAAACGTGAGTCAATCAGACGAAAAAATCCCGCGATGAACACACTCCTAGAGCGATGGCCCAGCCTTCTGCCACCGAGAACAGGGGGGCCACTTACCCTCCTGGAAGCCAATTCGGGCAAAGACGTCGTATTCATGGCACACATAGGATTCGAAGGCTCTGCAAATCTAGTGGACTTGATCAACGGTTCCTGGCTTAACCAAACAATTCTTATGCATTTCTGGAGAGTACCTTTTGCTCAAATACCAGAGGATAAAGAGTCCTTCCTCTACCAGCAGTGGGATCTCATGCAACTCCAATTAAATCAAATGCAAGCCGATCAACTGACGTCAAGCCAGTAAGCACCATCTTCTAGAGACTTAATATATCCTGCCGTGGGCGTTGCAAAATGTGTCCCAATGATCAACACATCAGAATCAACGTAGTTCTTCAAAAGGCTTTCCCGCGTTGCCCGACCCTGGGCTTGGTCAAAATCAGCCGAACTACACCAGTCCGTCCTTGTCATCTGAACAGGATGATGAATACAATCTCCGGTAATTAAAGCTCGTGATCCTTCACTTTCTATCAATACACTTACATGTCCTGGTGTGTGGCCCGGAGTAGATATTAATCTTACCTCCGAGGTAAGCTCGTGGTCCTCTTCAACGAATTCGGCTAATCCAGACTCGATTATCGGTCTCACCGAATCTTCTATGACTGGCCCATAGGCCTCTTCTTCCGCATGAGAGTTCCAGTAACTCCATTCTCTTTCAGCCATCAAATAGCGCGCGTTGGGGAACGTTGGAATCCAATGACCGTCTACCAACATTGTATTCCAGCCTACATGGTCAACATGTAAGTGCGTACACATCACCAAGTCAATTGATTCACGCGGATATCCTGCCTGCTCCAAGTCTCTCAGAAAATCAGTCTGCAGATTTGTCCACGAAGGAATATTGCGCTGTTTATCATTTCCAATGCAGGTATCTACCACAATGCGTTTTTCTCCATCGTCGACAACCAACGCATGGATACTCATGATTAAATTGCCAGACTCATCCATGAAGTGTGGTTGCATCCACTCTATCGGTAAGCATGCCTCTCGTGAGGCATCAGGCAGAATGAATTTCGTTCCACCCGCAACCTGCATCTCGACCACACGGGTCACCTTGACCTTCCCAATACTCCATTGATTCATCTGTTTCCTCCCACCTTATTTGCTCTAATCTATCATCAAGCTAAC
>CAJWGQ010000259.1 GCA_913041025.1 uncultured Gammaproteobacteria bacterium
ATGGTGGTTGCATACGGTGGTCGCGATCGACGTTTTGTGACCAACCCATTTTGCTGCACTGTTCCCAGAGATGATGGGAATCATGTCATTTTGGACATGGCTACCACGACAGTTGCTGCGGGAAAGGTACGTGTTGCTATGATGAAGGGCGTTGAAGTGCCCGACGAATCGCTCGTTGACGCCAGTGGGAATCCTACCAATGACCCTAACGCGATGTGGAAAGATGGCGGCGCGATGAGGCCCTTTGGCAAGCACAAGGGTTATGGTCTTATGGTGATGTGTGAATTATTGGGGGGTGCTTTGGGCGGTTTGTTTACGATGCAACCCGCAAATCCTCGTTTGGGTAATACCATTAATAACATGCTCTCAGTCATTATTGATCCAAAAGCTGTCGGCGATAGAGATGCCTTTGAACGGGAGGTGTCGGCAATGATCAACTATATCTATGAATCTGAGCCGGCAGAAGGGATGGATGGAGTATTGATCCCGGGCGACCCTGAGAGGGAGTCCAAAAAAAGGCTGTTGGAGGAAGGGATTACGATTGACGACAACTCCTGGCGGGACTTTTTGACTGCGGGAAAGAAAGCAGGTCTAGGAGCCGAGCAGTTAGAGGCCCTGGCAAAAGTTTGAAACTGTTAAGAGGGAGTCTTTTTAAACCAGTAGACACTTCTGGTACTATTGTAATTCGGCAGGCTGCAGCTTAAATTCACGAGCAGGCGTGCCTCTATCCTTGAATATGTTTTTGCGATCGTGACGATCTGTAGGTGGGCTGTAGTGTCTGAAAAGCTATCTGAATTAATTCGACTTTTGAACATAGAGAAAGTCGAAGAAAACCTCTTTATCGCCAATCATCCTGAGGGCCGCACGGGTAGGCTATATGGCGGACAGATCATGGCGCAGGCTTTGATGGGTGCGATTCGCACTGTGTCAGTTGATCGTTACGTGCATTCGATTCATGGCTATTTTCTTCGACCCGGTAACCCTAAGACTCCAGCTATTGTTAGGGTTGAAAGGTTGAGGGACGGAGGGTCTTTTAGTACCAGACGAGTTATTGTGCAGCAGGAGGGGCGGCCTATATTCACGCTTGATGCCTCCTTCCAGCTTGAGGAAGAAAGCTTTAATCATCAGTTCGAAATACCTGAAGATCTCAAGCCACCAACACCGGAAAAAATTCCTGAGTATCTCTTTGAAGAGCCGTTTTTATCTTGGCGACACGAGTTTAGGAGACTGCAATCCAATAGTCCTCAGCCCCCTGAACAATATGTTTGGATTAAAGCAAACGGCGAAGTTCCAGCTGATCGGTCATTGCAAACCTGTTTGCTAGTCTTTGAATCAGACAATGTATTGCTGGGGACTTGCAGGTTGCCCCACCGCGGTAGTTATGAGCGCGAGAATATGCAAGTAGCCAGTTTAGATCATGCTATGTGGTTTCATCGACCAATCAATCTAGAAGACTGGCTTTTGTATTCAATTGACTCACCGGTTAGCTCGAAAGCAAGAGGATACACGAGGGGCTTACTCCACTCTCGAGAGGGCGATCTAGTTGCGTCAACGATCCAGGAGGGGCTAATTCGCCTACATTGAGTCCACTAGATTTCTAAGCTTTTCAAGCTGTGCGACGCGTTCTGCTTTTTCTTGACCCATAAGGTTAACATTTAGAGACGTGACCCCTGACTCTTTAAGAGCTTGGATCCTTTCCTTAACAAAGCTTTCCGGACCGATCAAAGAACTATTTGCCAAGTAGTCGTCTGGTATCGCTTCTTCGGCGGCTTTTTTTTCGCCTGATAGATAAAGATCCTGAATAATCTTAGCTTCTTTTGAATAGCCACTCTTCGAAAAAATGTCATTATAAAAGTTCTTGGATCTAGCACCCATCCCACCGATGTAAAGTGCTGCTCCCGGTCGAGAAAGGTCTCGAAGATCCTCCAAGCCTTCTCCAATCGCCACGCTTCCACCAGCGAAAATGTCTAGAGGCGCACGTTTAGGATCTCTCTTAGAAGCCCCATTGGTTAAAGCTTCTCCCCACACCGCGCTCGCTGCCTCAGCGGTGTAAAACGCTGGTAGCCAGGCATCTGCTATTTCTGCAGTGGTTTCGACGCTTGTAGGCCCCAAAGATGCGATCGCGATGGGTATATCCTCTCTAACCGGATGATTAATGATTTTTAACGGTTTACCCAAGCCGGTTCCTCGGTCTTGTGGAAGAGGGATCTGAAAATGTTTACCCATATGTTGAACACGGTCTCGGCGCCAGACCATTCTACAAATCTCTACAATTTCTTTCATTTTACCGACAGGCGCTTCGTAGGGTACTCCGTGAAAACCCTCGATGACTTGGGGGCCAGAAGCGCCCAAGCCCAGCATGCACCGTCCATCCGAAAGGTAATCTATACCAGCCGCGGTCATGGCTAACAGTGTGGGCGTGCGACTATAGATTGGCAGTATTCCTGATGCGATAGTAACTCGTTCAGTATTGGCAGCGAGATAGCCCATGGCACTTGGCGCATCAAAGGAATAGGCTTCAGGAACCCAGACCATATCTAGCCCAGCGGATTCGAGTTGTTTGATTTCCTCGACAGCGTCTTTAAATCCACCTGCATAGCTCAATAAAGTTGATATTTGCATGGCTAATTCTTCCTATGATCTGGTGTTGCGAGATTAAGGGGACTTGTGCATTGTGTCCACGGGTTTTAAGAACTTTTAGAGGGTTGCTTTGAGAGTTACCAGTGTTGTTGTTTTTTTGTTTTGTTGGATCAACGTCCACGCCAATATTGATCGATTTGCTCAACAAGGCGTGGAAAGGTTATCGCAATA
>CAJWGQ010000260.1 GCA_913041025.1 uncultured Gammaproteobacteria bacterium
AGGCGGGAATAGCTCAGTTGGTAGAGCATCTGCTTGCCAAGCAGAAGGTCGCGAGTTCGAACCTCGTTTCCCGCTCCAATATTTTTTTCTTAAGCCACTCGTGAGTCAATTAACAGGGGTTTTGCCATGACACATGTTGACGTTTTGATAGTTGGTGCTGGGATATCCGGTATTGGTTCCGCATGCCATTTGTTGAACAAGTGTCCTGGAAAGTCTTTCAAAATAGTCGAAGCCAGAACCGAATATGGCGGCACATGGGATTTGTTTCGGTATCCAGGAATAAGATCCGATAGCGACATGCATACTCTTGGGTTTAACTTTAAACCCTGGGTTGCTGAAAAATCCATTGCAGATGGCCCGTCAATAAAAAAATATCTTAAGGAAACCATCGACGAAAACGACCTCGCAGACCATATTCAATACGAAACTAAAGTGATCTCCGCCAACTGGTCGGTTAAAGATCGGACCTGGAACGTTGACATAGTCCAAAATGAACAGGCGAGTCAGTTATCTTGTAAATTTTTGATGATGTGCAGCGGCTACTATGACTATGAAAAACCCTTTCGCCCTGATTTCGAAAACGAGGATGTGTTCACAGGTCAGATCATCCATCCTCAATTGTGGCCGAAAGATTTAGATTATAAAGACAAGAAAGTGATTGTTATCGGCAGCGGAGCGACGGCGATGACGCTAGTGCCAGCATTAGCGGATAAAGCCGAATCAGTCACTATGGTTCAGAGATCGCCCACCTATGTGGTTTCTATGCCCGATGAAGACCGGATAGCGAATTTGCTCAGAAGGCTTCTACCAAGCTCGTGGGCTTACGCGATCACCCGCTTTAAAAATACAAAACTTCAGCAGATTATGTATAGAAGGATGAGGAGCCAGCCTCACAAAATGAAACGCTATCTGGTTGGTCTAGTGAAAAAAGCGCTAGGTCCGGAATATGACGTGGACACTCACTTTACTCCGAATTACAACCCCTGGGATCAGAGGATGTGCTTGATTCCCAACGGGGACCTCTTTCGTTCATTGAGATCGGGTAAAACACAGGTGGTTACCGAGCACATCGACCGTTTTACGCCCACTGGCCTGAGTTTGAAATCTGGACAAGAGCTGGAGGCTGACATTATCGTGACCGCTACCGGTTTGAATATGCAGTTGATGGGTGGGGCGGAGTTTTATGTTGATAACCAGCCAATCGATTTTGCAGAAAAGTTCTCTTATAAGGGCATGATGTACGCGGACATTCCGAACCTGATTCAAACGTTTGGTTATATCAATGCGTCGTGGACCCTCAGAGCCGATTTAACAGCAGAGTACGCGTGTCGCTTGATCAATCGTATTGATGAGCTCGGTGCAGACTATTGTGTTGCTAGGCTGGCAGATGAAGATTCCAATATGATGGCCAAGCCGTGGATTGAGAATTTTTCTGCGGGGTACATTCAGCGTTCCTTAGATTTGATGCCTAAGCAAGGGGAAGAAGACCCTTGGAGAAATACTCAGAACTACGCTTTGGATAAGAAAATAATCAGAGATGCCCCTTTAGAAGATGGTGTTATGACATTTGTTGATGTTGCTGTAACTGAGAATCAATCTGATTCAGGAGCGAGCAGTAATAATCAAGTTGCAGCATAGGGTTTTTGATAGCTTGCTGAAATTCCCCTGTCCTTAAGCTCTTCTGTTTATTTCAGAAAATTCTTCTGGGTATCTAGAACTCTCGAGGCTTCTGTTACCAGGTTAGACAGGATTTCTTGTACTGTTTTTATTTCGTTGAAATAACCGATGCTTTGCCCGGCGCCCGAGTGGATGAGTGGTTCGATGTCGTGCTCTTCTATGGCACCAAGAAGATCTCCAACCAGCACGTCTTGCATCGGCATTTTGAGAGGCTTGGGAGCGTCTGGAGCTTCCCAGGCCTGGCTCCACCCACTGATAATTTGTCTGAAAGGTTTGCCGCTTTCTGAGCGTGTGATCACCGTATCAGCGCTTCCTGCAGTCTTAAGTTTTTCGGTGTTGATGGGATGCATGTGAGATTGATGCTCGGTAGATAGCAGCCAGGCGGTGCCCATCCACACTCCTGCCCCTCCCATGGCAAGCGCTGCCGCAATATGTCTTCCAGTTGCGACGCCTCCTGCGACAAGGACGGGGGTGGCTCCTGCTGCGTCCACAATTTGAGGCACCAGTGAATAGGTCCCGATCGGGCCTGTGTGAGCACCCGCGTCGTAACCCTGCGCGACCAGTATTTCCACTCCCGCCTCGAGAGCTCGTGGCACGTGGTGCGGGCTTCCAATCAAAGCCAGGGTCGTCTTGCCTAGTCGTTTGGCCTCTGCGATGACCTTAGGTGGCGCCCCGATCCCGCAGGCTAGCATGTTGACCTCCGAACTAAGCACAGCCTCAAGTTGTTGGTCCTCGATCTCCTTTGAGCGAATAAATCGGGTTCTCATGCCTGGCTCGCTGGCATCAGGCACCGCATACTCTTCGATTAAGTCATTAACGAAGGCTCTGTGTTCATCTGGAATTTCTGCCTCGATCGCTTCGCGCGAATTATGAGAAGGCATGCCTGGAGGCAGCACCAAGTCAACCCCAAACGGTTTGTCCCCGACAAGGTTTTTGATTTGGGCTAGCTCTTCTTCAATTTCATGCGGGAATCGCCTGGT
>CAJWGQ010000261.1 GCA_913041025.1 uncultured Gammaproteobacteria bacterium
TCCACGCCAATATTGATCGATTTGCTCAACAAGGCGTGGAAAGGTTATCGCAATATCTTCAAATCGATACAATCAATCCCCCAGGTAATGAATCAAGGGGGGTCGAGTTTCTTAGCCGTATGCTGGACGCATCGAAAATCCCCTATGAAACGGCTGAATCGGCACCCGGGAGGGGCAATCTCTGGGCAAAGCTGGAAGGTGGGGATAGGCCTGCTTTGGTTTTGTTGCACCACATTGATGTGGTGCCCGCAAATAGAAAATATTGGAGTTTTGACCCTCTTTCAGGCGAGATAAAGAATGGCTATGTCTATGGACGAGGAGCTATAGACACGAAAGGATTAGGTATTGCGCAGCTGCAAGCTTTTTTAGCGTTAAAGCAAAGTGGACTCAAGCTGAATAGAGACGTCTTATTGATTGCTACAGCAGATGAAGAAGCTGGAGGGTTTTTTGGAGCGGGCTGGTTGGTGAAGGAAAAACCTGAGATCTTCAAAAATGTGGGTTATTTACTGAATGAAGGCGGTTCTACGCGGACCTTTGGTGATCGGCGAGCGGTGCTCGTTGAGGTCACCCAAAAAGTACCTTTATGGTTGAAGCTGACATCCTATGGAAGACCAGGGCACGGATCCTCACCTCAGGTACAGACGTCGGTAACTAGGCTGGTTCGTGGCTTGAAGCGGCTAAGTGAAACAGAGTTTCCTGTAGACGTCATTGACCCTGTTAAACAAATGTTCGAGGCAATGGCTCCCTTTGTTGGTGAATATGATCGCAGAAGATACGCTAACATGGCAGACATCGGTCGCGATGAAAATTATCTCTTGAGACTAAAACTCAGTAATCCTGGTGCCCATGCGTTACTGAGAAATACCTGCTCGATTACACGGTTAGAGGGTAGCTCAAAAATAAATGTTGTGCCCGCGGAAGCCCACGCGGAGATTGATTGTCGGTTATTACCTAACCAAAACCCTGATGCATTTATTCAAGATCTGAAAAAAATCATCAACGATAATGAAATTTCCATCGAAAAAATCATGGTGTTTACACCTGCTGTAAGTAAAACAAATACACCGCTTTTTAATACGATCACCTCTATATCAGAGAGTGTTTTCGGAGCACCTGTGGTTCCAACGGTTTCTACAGGTTTTACTGACAGTCACTTTTTTCGCGATTTGGGGATTACGAGTTATGGGTACTCTCCCTTTGCTTTTAGGCCCGAGGAATTCGCAGGTGTGCATGGTAATGACGAAAGGGTATCGGTCAAAAATATAGTCGAAGGAATTAAGACCTTCTACAGAGTGCTGGAGGACTTTACAGTTGACTAAAACCATCTTTGGTATTGTCTCAACAGGAGAAAGCTATGAATGACATAGAGGTCGTTGAGAGTGAGTTCGACTGCTCTGAAATACAGGATCGCATGCAGTTTTATGTCGATACAGGAATTCTTTCTTGTTGTAGCACTCTGTTAATGAAGGGGTCAGAGGTAATCGATTACAGGACCTTTGGAGTTATGGACTTGGAAGATGAACGTCCTCTTCAGAAGGATGCGATTTATCGAATGTATTCCAATACGAAAATAGTTACCTCCGTAGCTTTGATGAGCCTTTATGAGCAGGGAGCCTTTGAGCTTACGGATCCACTGTCGAATTACATACCTTCCTTTGGCAATGCGATGGTTTTGAAATCTGGCGCGCAGAGCGCTAAGGATATTGAGGCTTCGTCTTCTCCGATACGAATTAACCATTTGCTAAGCCATAGCGCGGGGTTAAGTTACGGCTTTATAGAGCCTAACTCCATTATTGACCAAGCATACAACTCGGCTGGTATCAATGCGCTAGGCCAGTCTTCAATGGACTTAGAGGAATTATGTGATCTTTTGAGCCATCAGCCTTTGGCCTACGAGCCCGGGACGAGTTGGCGTTATTCTTTCGCGACGGATGTTTGCGCGCGATTAGTTGAAGTGATATCTGGAAAACCTTTCGATGTTTTTCTTCAAGAGAGAATCTTTGGGCCTCTTAATATGGAAGATACTGGCTTTTGGGTTCCCGAGGCTAAAATGGATCGGTTTATATCCATCTATGCTCCGATAGATCTATTAGATCCAATGAAGCCTGGCTTAGTCAAAGCTGAAGACATATTGTCAGGACCCTACTCGAGTAAACCAAAATTTCTCAGTGGCGGCGGAGGTTTGGTCTCGACAGTAGCCGACTATTTGTCTTTTTTGAAGATGATTGTTTCTGGAGGTGCACATAACGGTGTTCGAATACTAAGGCCAGAAACATTGGACTTGATGAGGACCAATCAGTTAGCGCAAGATGTCGGGGTTTCCTTTCCTATGTGGTCAATGCCAGGCACCGTGTTTGGCTTGGGTTTTGCCTTAAAACAACGACTTGATGAAGGAGAACCAGATGGCGCATTGAATGAATATCACTGGGGAGGGATGGCTGGCACCCATAGCTGGATGTCGCCAACTCAGAATATAACTGGTTTTTGTCTTACTCAGCGGATGCCGGGGTTTTGGCATCCTTTTAGCCATGAATTTAAAGCGCTTTGTTATAA
>CAJWGQ010000262.1 GCA_913041025.1 uncultured Gammaproteobacteria bacterium
CGTTATTCTCCCTACGGTCCAGCATCACTCGCGGGGCAGGTTTCAAATGGCCGAGATTTCCGATGGAAATAGTCCGGTTGATGAAAGAGTATTTAGGATGGCAAGGCGTCTACAGATCGACCATTCAGCAGCATTTCGGCAATTCCTAGCGCGTGGCGGACTGCTGATGCTCGTGTTGCTGGGTCTTATATTCGCGCTGGTTCACGACGAAACTCTCACCGCAATCGCCAGACTCGGGACATGGATAGAGAGTCTCGGCAACTGCGCACCCCTGGCGGTGATCGCGTTGATGATCGTTCACTGCTTTATTCCATTCCCAGCCGAGGTTCTGGCTCTCTGCGCCTGGGCAATCTTTGGTACGCTGATCGGCGCCATGATCGGCGCGGCGCTTTTGTTTGGTTTGGCGATCCTTTTGGGCCATACGGCTGTCATGCGGCTCCTATCACGCTCGCAACAGACCTCCTTGAATGCCTGGGCAGCACCTTCAATGACTACCAATCTCTTTGGATTTGTTCGCGGAGGCTCTACCTGGTCTACCTGGGTGTATGTTGGTAGTTCTGGAACTATTTACACCGCTGCTGATTCGGATACAGATGTTACTGCAAGGACTTCTGGTACAACAGAGAGTCTAAGGAGAGTGTTCTACGTAGGTGAATAATTACCAACCTATAGATTTGAATGGGATCACAGAATTATCCATTCAAAACAAAAACTAAGAAAGGTCAGTCATACATTCAGTTGTGTGATTGACCTACCCCACTAATTCTTCACAAGTTATAAACCCCAAAGAACGTCCTTTCCGTTAACCTTTGTAAACAATCTTCAGTCTCAATCTATTAAGGTACCACCTTTGTCGGGCCAGGGGCCTGAGCCAATAACACTCCTGTCGCCACAAGGACAGCGCCAATTGCCTGATCCCAGCCCCATGGATCACCAAACAACATTACAACGATGAGCATCACATAGAATGGCACTGCATTCATATGAAGAGAAGCCAGAAGTAGACCCAATCCTCCAGCCGCCCAAATCCACAGTAGTTGTGAGATGGCAATGGCAGGCAAAGAGAAGATCAGCAGTATCATGATATGCCGTGAATCCAAGTTGCCAATCTCCGTTTCGCCAAAACCCAGCACAAGAAAAGACCCATGGACCATCAGCGTAATTATCAAGGCTCCAACCAGCGTGACGGTAGTTTGACCCAGTGATGAAAGGGTTTTAAAATCACGTGTTGTCTTTCGCGTTGCCCAGGCAAACAGAAATATTGCGAGCAGACAAAACAAGGCCCCAAGACCAAATTTGCCATTTGAAAGCCTGACCCCTGTCGCAAGCAAACCTCCCACCATGGCAAGTACGATTCCTCCAAGCAGTTGAAGATACAATTTCCGTTTATCGAGTACCACCTCAATGGAGGCACTGGCGATAGGCATCATGGAGGCAACGATCGCAGGTGTTACAGGGTCTGACATTTTTTGACCTACCAAAAGCAATATGGCTCCAAAACCGAAACCAATGCCGCCTACTGTCAACCCACGTCCCCATGGAGCGGCAAGAACTGTTGGCATGCCTTCAGCCACAATCCAGAAAATCATCAGTAAGCTGACGGCTATGAGAATGCGAATAGAAAGAAGTGAAATGGCTCCCCATGTTTCTAATAGAATTTCTCCCGAAGGAAACCCCACGGCCCACATCAACATAGCCATAAAACAAGCAATGTTGGCCGTAATCACACTTGGTGAGGATTGTGTTTTTATCAAATTTTTCGCTCAATTATAGTTTTAATGTCTGTGTTATTAATACCTGTACCCTTAACTCGAATAAATAACTCCGTCCGTCAAAACCTGCAACTGTAAATCGTAATGTTGCAAATTTTAAAGCTATGTTCAATCGTGCTCTGGATTATGGGATAATAGAAATAAACTCGGTAATCCAGGTTAAGCAACTTGAAGAAAATAATGTAAGGGAACTTGTTCTATCTGAAGAAGAATTTGAGGTTTTATATAATCATTGTTCTGAGTAAATAAATGGACGGAATCCCCATCATATCCTGTGAGTAATCACTACTAATTCTTCAAAGTTATACATCCCACAAAACGTCCTTTCCGTTAACCTTTGTAAAAAATCTTCAGCCTCAATCAGATAATCGAAAAGGGTCAAGAGAAAGTATTTTATTTACTGGGTAATCAAAAGATAACAGGCTCCTTTTTTATTACTTGTCATAGTATATGTCTAGTGCTATATAATATAGGACTAGTTTAGTACTATTTAAATGTTTTTTAAAATATGGTGTTGGTACATCCAGGAGATTTACCTTTCTTTCATACAACAAAATATTGTGAAGATTGTTAATCAAAAGGAGACTCATGTCATACAGCGAAAAAGTTATAGAGTACTATTAAGGAACCAAGAAACGTTGGATATTTCACTAAAAAAGAAGAAGGTTTGGGGACTGGGATTATTGGCGCACCTGAGTGTTGTGACATTATGAAGATTCAAATCAAGGTGGAAAACAATAAAATAGTTGATGCATAGTTCAAAACATTTTG
>CAJWGQ010000263.1 GCA_913041025.1 uncultured Gammaproteobacteria bacterium
TTACCGCTGCGGACGTTGTCGTGATAGGTTTGATCGGCGAAAGAGGGCGTGAAGTCAAAGAGTTTGTCGAAAATACACTTGGTGAAGAGGGAATGGCCAGTGCGATCGTAGTTGCTGCGCCGGCAGATCAGTCGCCTTTGTTGCGAATCAGATCTACGCACTTAGCACATCTCTATGCAGAACACTACAGAGCTCAGGGGAAAGACGTGTTGTTGTTAGTCGACAGTTTAACTCGGGTTGCTCATGCACAACGTGAGATAGGGTTGGCGGTTGGCGAACCACCTACAGCGAAGGGTTACCCCCCCTCAGTATTTAGTTTATTGCCCAATCTTATAGAGAGGACGGGTACTGGTAGAGCGGATCAAGGTTCCATCACCGCAATTTACACTTTATTGGCCGAGGGTGATGATCTAAATGATCCGATTGTTGATCTGGCTAGAGCTTCCCTCGATGGCCAGGTAGTCCTGTCGAGGGATCTAGCCGATGCCGCCCATTATCCCGCAATTGATCTAGCAGGTTCGATCTCGCGATTAATGCCCATCATCGTCGAAAATGAAAACCTTTCTCTGGCGAACCGGTTTCGCCGGCTTTGGACACTTTACCAACAGAATCAGGACCTGATCCAGGTAGGAGCCTACAGTGCAGGTACAAATCCCGACATAGATCGCGCGATCGAGTTGAGAAGTTTGATGGAAGATTTTTTGAGGCAGCCGATGGATGAACGAGCGAGCATTGAGGAGTGTTTCGGCGGCTTAGTGGACTTTATAGGAAGTGAGTAAAACGCTTCGGCAAAAAAGCCAACAATGGCAGATGTTGCTCGAGCAAGTGTCTGGAAAATTGGAATCGGTGAAGCTGGCGTTAGCAGCTATTCAGGCGAAGGAATCAGACCTAGAAGAAAAAGAAGGCAAGATATTGATTCTTAAAACGCAATACTCACGAAACCTAATCGATCTCGAGCGTGTTGATCATGACATCGAAGAGGCAATGAGGTTGCGCAAATTCATGATCCATTTGGACAAGACTCTTAGTCTGATAAAAAGAGAAGCCAGAGGCGTTCAAAACCAGAAGACACAGATAAGTGAAGAGTTCGTGACACTCGAGAAAGAACGATTAAAGTTTGAAACCTTGAAAAAACGAGCTGAAGAGAAGAACGAACTTGAGGCTGCTCGAAAAGAAAATCGGGAGAGAGACCTTTCCAACTCCTTAAGGCATTCTAAAACACAAACCTAATAACAGTTTAATGGAGAGTTATGTTTCTGGTTAATGGCTCAATTTGAAAATACCGATGGCATAGTAATTGCTCTCATTAGTATAAATTAAGATTTTGGCTTTTAATCATGGCAGACGATTTGCTGTTTTCCACTCTAGAGATATCTTCTGAAGTTTCCCCGAAGAGTGACTTTTCTTCGAACTCGAAAACGGGGAATAATGCGCAAGCTTCTGATTTCAAAAGAATTTTTTCTGAGCAGGTGAGTCTGCGTGATACTGTCACCAAGAACCCACGTGTAAAGCAGAGCGAAGATATTAGTAGTTCTTCTGGAGACCTTGACGATAACCAAGCGCTCACGACGGCGGAAAATGGCTCTTTAGAAGAAGAAATCGACTCAGATATCGGCAAGATCTTGCCCACGTTGACCGTGCATGACCGAGCTTTAGAGATAGGTAGGGTCATACTAACTACAGCAAGACCTCTGGTAAATGATTCAAGTCTAAGTGAGTTTGTCAGGCGCCAGGGTCAAACAGATCAGGCTACTGGACTAGAGATGGCAGGGACTGGAAAGCGCCCAGAGTTAGATTCGACAAGCAAGCAATCTGAAATCGGTATGTCTGGCCAAAGTAACGGGGTAGGTTTGGAAGCAAAAATCGTTAATCCTGAACAGCTGTCCATGGGACTAGGACAATTTTTTGGCAGAGGAGGTCCGACTAGGAACATTAGTGAGCTTCCGACGGCACATCTGATTACTCAAAATGCTCAACTTGGGATAAATCGTTCGAATTCCGATCGAATGGGTGAACCTAGATTAAATCCAGTTCGCGGATTTTCGAGAGTGGGGACAGAGTTTCAGATAGGGGTTGGAAAGACCAATGAAGAACAGTCCCTAGACAAAACAATAGGTCAGAAAGGTAAAACCGTTGATGGTCTTGAGAAAAGCATCAAGCCCACTAGAGACTTCTCCGATCAAAAGCGCATCGAAGACGAAGAAAATGCATTTAGTAAGCGCACTGAGTTTGCTGTGACAGACAAATCTGAGGTCAAGACAAGTGAGAAAGGGCCGCGATTTCCTTCTGTTGAATCTTTGAAGGCTTTAGCCACGAGAGATCTGAATAATCCCTTGGCCGATATTAATCATCAAAACCCGGCGAATGAAAGCAATGAAATGCTGACAGCAAACCTAGCGGAACCTCGAGGAACTTCGGCCTTGGTGGCTCAAGATTTAGGTCAGGATGTTGATGGCAGACCTAGGATTATTCAGATC
>CAJWGQ010000264.1 GCA_913041025.1 uncultured Gammaproteobacteria bacterium
CAAAGTCTTCAAGATTAAAATCGACGTCGTCAACTGATCCGTTTAGTTTGGCAGCGAGGTAATAACGAAGATATTCTGGTTCCAAAAGCTCGCTATAGGTTTTTGCAGTAATGAAGGTGCCTCTAGATTTCGACATCTTGACACCATTCACTGTTAGAAATCCATGTACATGCACTTTCGTCGGTTTACGAAATCCGGAGCCTTCCAAGACTGCTGGCCAGAAAAGCGCATGAAAATTAATGATATCTTTTCCAATAAAATGATGGACTTCCGCGGATGAATTATGTGCCCAATAATCTTCAATACTGGAAAGCGTTGATCTGTCACACCAGTTCTTAAGGCTAGCTAGGTAACCAATGGGGGCATCCATCCAAACGTAAAAAAACTTTTCGTTCTCTCCTGGAATTTGAAAACCAAAATAGGGCGCATCTCTAGAAATATTCCAGGGTCGCAGACCGTCTTCTAACCACTCCCGTAATTTATTCGACACTTCATTTCTAACCGGGTTTTGGCTCAACCAATCTTTCAGAAACCCATCAAATTGAGCGAGATCAAAGAAAAGGTGCTCCGATTTTTTTAGCTCGGGAGGTTCGCCGCTGTAGACAGATCGTGGGTCGAGTAACTCTGTTGCATCATAAGTGGCTCCGCAGACTTGGCAGTTGTCTCCGTACTGATCTTCTGCGTGGCATTTCGGGCAAGTCCCTTTAATGAACCGGTCCGCTAGAAAAAGTCCTTTGTTTTTGTCAAAGAGTTGTTCTACGTCTCTTTTTATTATTAGGCCTTTTTCTTTCAGTTTTGTGTATATCAGCTCTGAATAGTATTGGTTTTCTTGTGAATGTGTTGAGTAATAGTTGTCATGACTGACCAGGAAGTTCTCGAAATCTGATTGATGTTCCAGACGAACTCTTTCAATTAACTCTTCCGGAGTCGTGTTCTCTTCTTCAGCCTTTAGCATGGTTGCTGTTCCATGAGTGTCATCTGCACAAGCATAGACGACTTCATGGCCTCTCATGCGCTGAAACCTTACCCATATGTCTGTTTGGATGTGCTCGAGCATATGGCCCAAGTGGATGGGCCCGTTTGCGTTAGGTAAGGCGCTGGTGACGAATAATTTTCTAGGCATGTTTGAATCGGCAACCGTTTGGGAGATTGCATTCTAGCAACGAGAGTCTTTCTTATACAGATAAAGAAGGCACTATTGGTTAGCCAATACAGTTATAATTATTTTGTAGAAGTGAATAGTAAATGAAATGCGAATAGACGAATTTATAGATCCGATTTTAGGGAAAACATGGGGTGATTTGGGTGCGACGATCAAGTTTTCAGGATCTAACGTGAAGGTTGGTTTGGGGTATCCAGTCGATGGTTTGGCTAATGAATTTCAGGAATCTCTGTCGAGTTTTTTGAATACTTCCGGTCTGGAGCTGGAATTAGATTTTGATCGCCCAAAAGATCGAAGTTTCTCTGACGTTGGCAGAGTAATAGCGGTTGCTTCTGGTAAAGGGGGCGTTGGTAAATCGACCTGTGCAGTTAATATTGCTTTAGCACTTGAGCAACAAGGCGCTCGGGTAGGATTGCTAGATGCAGATATTTACGGCCCAAGCGTTGGCATGATGATGGGAGTCGATGGTAATACTCGTCCAAACATAAAAGAAGAAAAGTTTTTTGAGCCGGTCAGGGTCAAGGGAATCCGAACCATGTCTATGGCCTTCTTGGTTAGTGACAAAACACCGATGGTTTGGAGAGGCCCAATGGCCTCAGGTGCATTGCAGCAGATGCTACTTCAAACGCTATGGGGTGAATTAGATTATCTGATTGTCGATATGCCTCCAGGAACTGGCGATATACAGCTTACGTTGTCACAGAAAGTGGCCGTTGATGGAGCCGTTATTGTCACCACGCCTCAGGACATAGCATTACAAGACGCGATCAAGGGTATTGAAATGTTCTTAAAAGTTGATGTGCCGATATTAGGTATTATTGAAAATATGAGTTTTCATGTATGCGAAAAATGTGGTCATGAGAGCCATATTTTTGGGAAGGATGGCGGTTCCCATGTCTCGGGTAACTGGGACGTTCCGCTGATAGCTCAGGTGCCCTTGGCTATGGAAATTAGAGAGAAAATGGATTCTGGTGAGTCTGTTGTTAAAGGGAATAGCTCGGGATACTCGGACGACTGCTTCAGGAAAGCGGCTCGATTTATTGCTGCTAGCCTATGGTCAAAAAAACCAGCCTCTCCAGAGATTAGTTTGGTAGAGGATTAAATTTAGGAATTTCTATGACGATAAAATCAGATCGATGGATTATCGAAAAAGCTAAGC
>CAJWGQ010000265.1 GCA_913041025.1 uncultured Gammaproteobacteria bacterium
TTGAGCCAAGTTGATATCGATTGTCTTAAGGCTGGTGTTCCTTTTGTGGAAGGGTAGGTTGCTAGCAGTGTTCGCATTTTTTCCTGATCAGCTAAAATCTCCAACGCAAAAGCAGGAGGTTGATGTTTTGGCTCGCCGATCGATAAGGAAATTGGAGTGATGGCAGGGTTTGGTGTTTTTTGTGCAATTAAGGCGTTTAGTCTTTCAAAAGGGTAAGCCATCAACTTGCTGAGATTAGGGTTAGAGTTCAATTTATTAGTATTCTCCACTGATTTGCATTAGAGGTGTAATGCCTGATCGATCTTGGAAGCGATTTGTTTTTCAAGGCTAGACATTAGAGATTCATCAATAGAAGTCTCAGCAGATTTTCCCTGTATCACAAAGGTATCTTCAATGTTTTCTCCTAGGGTCGCGATTTTTGCAGCTGATATCGTGTACTCATGCTCGATAAGTATTCGACCAATGATCGCTAGCAACCCTGGGCGATCTGCTGCGAGGATGCGTAATTTAAGATCTGACGGTGAGTGAGTTTTTGAAACATGAACCTCCGTTCTTGTCCTGAACTCTTTGAGTTGTCGAGCGACTCTCTGATTATTCAATTTAGCTTCAAAAAAAACATTATTATTACTAGAGAGTTGTTCGATCAGACGTTCTTTGATCGCTGCTCTTCGCGCTGATGAGCTCTCGATTGGTTCGCCGTCTTGATTGAGCACTGTATAGGTGTCAAAACAAAAGCCGTTTTTGTTTGTGTTAAGTGACGCATCCATGATCGATAGTTGTTGTTTTGTCAGACAAGCTACGCTTCTTGCAAACAGTGCTTCTTTATCTTTGTCATAAACATGGATTTGAGTGGCTCCCTCGCCTGGAAGAGGACTGTGTAAGTCGATTACTTCGACGAAAGGACCGGACTCTAAATCATGATTAAGTAAGTCTTCTGTTAACTTAGCGATTTGCTTGGCAGTATTTCTCAGAAATACATCATGACCCAGGTTACTCCAGAGATCCTCGATTTTGGGAATAGAATATTGAGCGTTAATTTTCTCCAGCGCTCTTTCTTGATGAGCTTTGATCATCTCATCTCTGTCAGCCTGGTATTCCGATTGATTTCTCAATACCTTTCTGGCCTCAAGATATAGATGTCTGAGCAACGTTGCTCGCCAACTATTCCACAAGCTAGGATTTGTCGCGTTTATGTCTGCGACCGTCAAAGCGTACAGGTAGTCCAAGCGCACTTCAGAGTTAACCTTAGAGGCGAAGTTAATTACTACTTCGGGGTCGTATATGTCTTCACGTTGGGACACAGTGGACATGTGCAAATGGTTTTCGACTAACCAACATACCAGTTCGGTATCTGCGCCCGAGAGTTTGTGTGATTCGCAGAATTTTTTGGCTACAGATGAGCCTGCTATGGAGTGATCCATGCCTGATCCTTTCCCAATGTCGTGGAATAAGCCTGCCAAGTATAGGAGCTCTACTTTTGGGATAGATCGAGCGCAATGATAGGCGATAGGATAGTTTTCTTGTGCAGACCTATAACGGAATCGACGCATGTTCCTGATGACGAGCATGGTATGAGCATCAACCGTATAAGTATGGAACAAATCATGTTGCATCTGTCCAATGACCGAGCCAAATGCGGGAATATAACGCCCTAATATTCCGTAACGACGCATCCTGGTGAGCTGGGATACTAGGGTAAAGGGGGATTTGAGGAGTTTAATGAATAAAGCGCAAATTTCCTTATTTGATCTAAAACTCTCGTCAATTAAATGCAGGCTGCCCCTAACAATTCTTATTGCTTTTGAGTGAACTCCCTCTATCTGCGGGTTATTTGCCATCACGACAAACATTTCCATAAGCGCGGAAGGTGTATTTTCGAAAACTGATTCATCGTTCAGTTCCAAGTAGCCATTACATACGCTGAAACGATCATTGATTCTTACTGATGCTTTAGGTTTTTCCGAGTGCATAGTTTCTCGAAAGTGCTGCATGATTATGTCATTGACTTCGCTAATAGCGATCGCATGCTGGTAATACTTTTGCATGAAGCTCTCTACCAGTAATTTTGTGTCTTTTTGCCCGCTAGTTGAGAACTTCGAAGCTAACTCTCTTTGATAAGTAAAGGTCAGTCGGTCCTCTTTTCTGCCGGCCAGGAGGTGTAGTCCAAATCTAACCCACCAAAGAAAATCTCTTCCTGCTATTAACCAATCTCCCTCCTGGTTGGTTAAAACCCCGATTCGTACTAATTCTTCAATATCTGAGGTTTCGTATTGCTTTT
>CAJWGQ010000266.1 GCA_913041025.1 uncultured Gammaproteobacteria bacterium
TCCCTTTACGAATTTCGATCACTCCTTCGAGGATTAGAGCGCAGACGTTTTGTTCATCGGCAGAATAATTGTCGAGTTTTTCTGCTAGAGGCCCTGCCAGCACGTTTGCGATCAGCGCCCCGTATAGCGTAGTGAGCAATGCGATAGCCATGGCAGGACCGATTGCCTTTGGGTCGCTCATGTTTTGCAGCATACCCACCAAGCCGACAAGAGTACCAATCATGCCCATCGCGGGAGCAATATCTTTCCATGATTTGAAAACTCCCGAGGCATTTGCGTGACGATAGGCCATCAGCTCGAGATCGTTGTTTAGTTTTAATTCAATCGTTTCCGCATCTGTGCCATCCACCACCATGCCGATACCTGTCTGGAGAAATGAGTTTTGTATTTCACCCATTTGACCTTCTAGGGCAATGACACCATCTCGGCGAGAAATATTAGCCATCGACACAATTTGTTCGATAATTTCAGAGGCGTCCTCGTTCTTGTTGAGGATAGTCTTCATGAGAACCTTTGCCCAAGCGTTGATGAAATCGGGCAAGGTGGAACGCATGAGCAACACCATGAGGGATCCTGCAAAAACAATAACCATAGAAGCTGGGTCTAAGAATGCACCAATACCCGCGGCTGAATCCATCGCCCAAAAAATCAAGCCCATTGTTCCCACGAGACCAATAACAGTCGCGATGTCCATAGTTTCTACCCAATTACAACTTGAATTTGGAAGTCTGTCCGAGACTAGAACAGTTATTATCGGTTAAAAATACTATCTCTTAAATAAGAATTCGCCTAACCTTATGGAAGGCACAAAGTGAGCGAAATCAGGCTATGAGAGGCGTTTTCGTCCTGTTAGTGATAGTCATCGTGATTAGTGGTTGCGGACGACGCTTGCCGCCCGATTGCCGGGATTATCTGGATAGTGAAGATTATGGCCGTTTTGAGGTTAAAGACCAGGGCATTGCTCGAGATACAGAGTATGGAATCGAGTGGTTTAGATGTTCTGTAGGGGAAAGGTTCCTGAGAGGTAAGTGTGTAGGCGAGCCACTTTATATGCGTTGGGAAAGTGGTGTCAGCATGGTCGAAGAGATGAATGAGAAGGTAGGCGAACATTGGCGTCTGCCAACGCTTAAGGAATTAGCCAGTCTCAGGATAGAAGGGTGTCATAACCCCAGTGTAAATCTGAATGTTTTTCCAGAGATCCAGGTGGAAAATTATTGGGCAATCGACGAAAGCCCTCACTTCGGCTTCAGATGCGGAATGTATACCTTCTCCGGAGCGACTTCCTGTCGATTGTTTGACAATCTGGAACGACCTTTACTGATCGTCCGGGATTTTTAGAAGTAGGGCAGCTAATGCCTGCTACTTAATCGTCTCCCAACCTTCACGCAATTCGTTTAAAGCGGTATAAAGTTTTTCGATTGATTCGAGATCTTGATTGGTTCTGGCTTTAGATAAAGAGAGGCCAATAGCAGTGTAAGTTTCGTATAGCTGTGCTGCGAGATCACCACCATTTTCTAGGTCGAGGATCTCACGCAAGCCAATAACGATTTGCATAGCGTGGCTAGTAGAAGCAAAAAACCCTTCAGAGTCATCTCTTTTGAGTTGTTCTTCAGCTTGTCTGAGCAGGACACATCCCTTTTCAAAAAGCAAAGAGATCAGGTGATAAGGATCCTGAACTGATGTCTTTGTCTCGAAATCTACCGAGGAATAGCTGCCCAAGGCTGTCGCTCTATATATAGATTTTACGTCCTTCTTGTCCACACTGGGCTGCCTGAGCATGACAACTTTTGAATTTACACATTAAAGTAATCTGATACAACAAGGGTAACTTGATCTATTCAAATAGGCTAAACCATTTCGCCCACGAAATTGCCTAACATGTTGGTCAGGTTACGCATAAAGCCAAGTAATTCGTCAGTGGGCATTTGACGGATGACCTCTCCGCTATTGCCATCAACGACCTTTATTACGTCAGCGCCAGACACTTCATCAACGAGAAAAAGAACCGACCGATTATGAATATCCATCATCATCTCAACGGTCTCTATCGCTCTGGTTACCTCCTGTTCAGCGTCTTCTACATTCCTTTCAACGGGTTCCGCTGCGGTCTTTATTGTTGATGTGACCGGCGGTAAAGAAGAGGCCTCCGGCGATGCCGGAGG